>NZ_JAOCDI010000007.1:0-170779 GCF_029840855.1 Pseudomonas sp. GD03862 | reverse complement strand
TATAAATCTCTGATTTTCAAACAATAGATCTGAAAAGTTCTAACAAAACAGGAAATTGTCCTTTACACGGATCATGTTTCGGCACTATCTTCTGATTCAGGCCGCCACATCGGCCAACGTCGCTCGGACGGTTCCGGGCGCTTACGTACTCAGAGGAAGCCATGGCCAACCCAGGTTCGCCGCGCCGCTTTGCGCGCATCGATCGTCTCCCCCCCTACGTCTTCAACATTACCGCCGAGCTCAAGATGGCTGCCCGCCGTCGTGGCGAGGACATCATCGACCTGAGCATGGGCAACCCCGATGGCGCCACCCCGCCGCACATCGTCGAGAAGCTGGTACAGGTCGCCCAGCGTGAAGACACCCACGGCTACTCCACCTCTCGCGGCATCCCGCGCCTGCGCCGGGCCATCTCCAACTGGTACAAGGACCGCTACGAGGTCGACATCGACCCGGAAAGCGAAGCCATCGTCACCATCGGCTCGAAAGAGGGCCTGGCCCACCTGATGCTGGCCACCCTCGACCAGGGCGATACGGTGCTGGTGCCCAACCCCAGCTACCCGATCCACATCTACGGCGCAGTGATCGCCGGTGCCCAGGTGCGTTCGGTGCCGCTGGTGCCGGGTGTGGACTTCTTCAACGAGCTTGAGCGGGCCATTCGCGAGTCCATCCCCAAGCCGAAGATGATGATCCTGGGCTTCCCGTCCAACCCGACTGCCCAGTGCGTGGAACTGGACTTCTTCGAGCGCGTGGTGGCCCTGGCCAAGCAGTACAACGTACTGGTGGTGCATGACCTGGCCTATGCCGATATCGTCTACGACGGCTGGAAAGCCCCGTCGATCATGCAGGTGCCGGGTGCCAAGGACATTGCGGTGGAGTTCTTCACCCTGTCCAAGAGCTACAACATGGCCGGCTGGCGCATCGGCTTCATGGTCGGCAACCCCGAGCTGGTCAGCGCCCTTGCGCGGATCAAGAGCTACCACGACTATGGCACCTTCACCCCGCTACAGGTTGCAGCCATTGCCGCGCTGGAAGGCGACCAACAGTGCGTGCGCGACATTGCCGAGCAGTATCGCCAGCGTCGCAACCTGCTGGTCAAAGGGCTGCACGAACTGGGCTGGATGGTTGAGAACCCCAAGGCGTCGATGTACGTGTGGGCGAAGATCCCGCCGGAGTATGCGCACCTGGGTTCGCTGGAGTTCTCCAAGAAGCTGCTGGCCGAGGCCAAGGTCTGCGTGTCGCCGGGGATCGGCTTTGGTGACTATGGGGACGACCATGTGCGCTTTGCGTTGATCGAGAACCAGGACCGTATTCGCCAGGCCATCCGCGGGATCCGGCAAATGTTCCGGGCTGATGGTTTGGCTCGCAAGTAAGCCCAAAGGGGCTGCGAAGCAGCCCCACCTGCCTCTTGGGTGAGCTTTCCGCCTGCCTTCTGGTTACCCGTACGCCTACCGTCAGCACTCATTTCTCACCAAAGAGATCCCCCATGAGTGTCTTCACCGCCTACTTCTGCGGCACTGGCTCGCACCGTTTCGACGACGCCAATCCCAACTTCTGGAATGGCGAGCTGGTCTCGACCCTGGCCAGCAACGACCAGAGCCGGGAATTTGCCCACTGGATCGCCGTCGACGGCCCAGGCAGCGGCAACCTTCAGGATGACAACCTGTTCGTCGAACCCGGCGGCTATTTCAACTGGACCGGCCAGCTGTTTGGCCGCGGCTGGGAGGAGAACGTCAACCATGTGCTGCAGGTCATCAAAGGTGAAAGCAGCTGGCGGCGCACCAAACTCAGTGAGCAAGAATACGAGCGGCTGAAAGCTGCCGGTGTGCCCATTCCGGACGTGTCTTCCTCCGCCTCATGGTTCTGGCGAACCTACGACTACGGCGATCGCCACCCGACCCCGCAGGAACTGCAGGAGCGCATCATCAGCATGTTCCGCAAACCGCGCCTGCCAACCCAGGTCAATCTGGTGGGCTGGAGCAGGGGAGGGATCAGCTGCCACATGCTGGCCAATGCCATGGCGCAAGACCCGGTATTGCGCGGCATACCGGTGAACATATTTGCCATCGACCCGGTGCCTGGCGTCGGTAACCTACAGGCCGAGCGCGTAACCTTGGCGGACAATGTCAAAGAGTACGTAGGCTTCTACTCAAGGGATGAGCGCTCCAAAGGTTTTGCCTGCGTGATCCCTTCGGTCGCCAAAGAAACACGGATATGCGTTTACCCGATGCCGGGCCGCCATGCCACGCTGGTGGGCAACGCCTCGGCTGATGGCGCAGGCGATGGCAAGGTGCTGACCGAACCTGGGCTGATCGTTCGCCACTTTGCCGAGGTTTGCCTGACCCGCTGGGGCGTGCAGCTGGACAAACGTCTGGCCTTGAGCAACTGCCAGTTGATGAAGTATCACCAGGTCATGGCGGCTGCCGACAGGCAGTATCAGGCCATGCGCAGTAAGTCCTACACGGTACTCACCGAGGGCGATGAGAACGATCGTCTGGTGCATTGTGGTGAGGCGCATACGCAATTCAGCAAGGTGCAGGGAGGTGGCTACGAGCCGAGCGCAGGCCTAGGTTTGCAACGCTGGGATGCAGAGACCTACCAGCCCATCTGCTGACTGAAAAGGGGGCGGCCGGCGAAGGTATTGGCCGTCCTTGTCCGGCAGCCGGATCAGCGGCATTTTTTTTTGCATTCCCCCTCTATCCAGCGGCCCCTGCTTGGATTAAAAATGGCGCCGCGGGCCAGCCCCGATAACAACAACCTTCCCTCCGTGACATCATGTCTGAATATAACCCTTGCCTTGACTGCGGCGCCTGCTGCGGGTACTTCCGTGTGTCCTTCTTCTGGGGCGAATGCCAGTCTGCCGGGGGCGTAGTGCCGGACGACCTGGTGGTACAGATCAACCCCACGCGCGTTGCCATGATCGGCACCGATGCCAAGCCCTGCCGCTGTGTCAGCCTTCAGGGCGAGATCGGTAAAGAGGTGGCGTGTACGATTTACGCCAACCGTTCCAGCCCGTGCCGCGAGTTTGATGCGTCGTGGGAGGGTGGGGTGCATAACCCGAGCTGTGATGATGCGCGGGCGGCGTATGGTTTGCCGCCGCTGACCCCGCCAGAGGCCAACGAGCCGCATTGGCCGGATGATGGGGCTGAGGTGGCCTGAAGTATCGATCAGCCTGACGCGGTCGATGTGTGGCCTTGTGTCGCGAAAGGGCCGCACAGCGGCCCCAGGCATCAGCGGCACCGCGAGAATTGCCAGGGCTGCTTTGCAGCCCTTTCGCGACACAAGGCCGCTCCCACAGGTAGCGTGAAAGGCTCCTGGCCTGTGGTGAACCTGCCGGCGACGGGCTGCAAAGCTGCCCCGAGATGCCTGAACCCTGCACTTGACGTTAAACTGTCATCTCCCCAGCAATGGACAGGAGATCCGGCGTGACCCCACCCCGCAGTTTCCCCAGTGACCTCTGCCTCGACAGCCCACGCCTGCAACTGCGCCCCATGCGCCATGCCGATGCCGCGCAGTGGTTGGCGATCATGGCCGACCCCGAGGTCATGCGCTATTGGCACCATGCACCCTGGCAAGACCTGGCCGAAGCCGAGAGCGCCCTGGCCGCCGACCGCGAAGCCTATGCCAATGGCGACCAGCTCAAGCTTGGCATGTACCGCCGCGACAACGGCGAACTGATCGGCATGGTCCAGCTGTTCAACATCGACGACATTTCCCGCCGTGGCGAAATCGGCTACTGCCTGGCTAGCGCCGTGCAGGGCAGGGGCTACATGGACGAGGCTCTGACCTGCTTCATCGACTACCTCGCCCACACCCTGCACATGCGCCGCCTGGAAGGCGAAATCGATCCGCGCAACCAAGGCTCGGCACGCACCCTTGAGCGCCAGGGCTTCGTGCTGGAGGGCACCTTGCGGGCGCGCTGGTGCGTGGCGGGTGAGCTGTCCGACTCTGGCATTTACGGCTTGTTGCTCGAACCACCTGTTGCATAGTCTTACGGCGAATAGCTACTATTCGGGAACAATTCTCACTTGTGTCCCGGTGCCCCATGCCCGTAGCCGACTCACCGAGCCCGTACCCGCTTGAACAGCTGTACAGCGAGCACCATGGCTGGCTTTTCAGCTGGCTACGTCGCAAGCTGCGTTGTTCGCACAGCGCAGCCGACCTGGCCCAGGACACCTTCGTGCGCATCCTGGCCTCGCGTGATGCCTTGCTGGGCATGCGCGAGCCACGCGCCTACCTCAGTACCACTGCACGCCGCCTGTTGATTGACCGGGTGCGCCGACAGCAAATCGAAGAGGCCTACCTCAGCGAACTTGCCTTGGCTGCCGAGGCGCTGGAAGGGCACCAGTCTCCCGAAAGCATCCTCATCACCCTCGAAGCGCTGGAGCAGATCGCTTTCCTGCTGGAAGGCCTGCACGTGAATGCCCGCGAGGCCTTCGTCGGTTACTACCTGGACGACCTGACCCAGCCTCAGATTGCCAAACGCCTGCAGATTTCCCCACGCATGGTGCGCAAGTACCTGGCCCAGGCCCTGATCCATTGCCACCGCACGCTGGACATTGCCGAACCGTGAACCCCTCGCGTATCGAACAGGAAGCTGCCGAATGGGCCCTGTGCCTGGGCGAGGGTGAGCTGGATGCCGACGAGGCGCGTGAGTTCGACGCATGGCTGCAGGCCGACCCACGCCACGGCGCCACCTTGCGCCGCATGCAAGGGGTGATCAGCCAGGTGCAGGCACTGCGCGAGCAACGCGGCCCGGTGGGCGCCGGGCTGCGCGCCGGCGTACGGGTTTCGGCGCCAGGCTCGGGCGCACGGCGCACTTTGCTCGGTTTGGCCCTGACAATCTCCTTGCTGGGCACACTGAGCCTTTCCGGTGGAACGCCGCGCGACTGGCTGGCCGACTTGCATACCGCGCCGGCGGAGTGGCGCAGCCAAACCCTGGAAGATGGCTCGCAGCTGACCTTGGCGGGCAACTCTGCCGTGGATGTCGAGTTCAGCACTGGCGAGCGGCGCATCCGCCTGCTGCATGGCCAAGTACTGGTGGATGTCAGCCATGACCCGACTCGACCCTTCGTGATACAGACCGACGAAGGCAGCTTCAAGGCGCTGGGTACGCGCTTCGTGGTCAGCCAAGGCCGCGCTCGCAGCGAGCTGACCATGCTTGAGTCCCGGGTCGAGGCGCGCACTGCCGTGTCCGGCGATCAGTTGGTCGTCGGCCCGGGCGAGCGGGCATGGGTGGCGCGTGACGGGCTTGGTCCGTTGCCGGCCATCGACCCGGCGCGGGTCGATCGAGCCTGGCAGCATCACCAGTTGGTGGCCGACGGCGTACCGCTCGACCAGGTGCTCGATGCCTTGGCCGAGCAACGCCGTGGCGTGCTGCGCTTCGACCGCCAGGCAATGCAGGCGATCAAGGTGTCGGCGGTACTGCCTCTGGATGACAGCGAAAGGGCCCTGCGCCTGTTGGCCGAGGCGCTGCCGATTCGTATCGGCGGCGTTGGCCGCTGGTGGACCACGGTCGAACCCGTCTCACGAGAAAATTGATCCAGGTGGTTCCGCTTCTGCGCAGTGGCCCGTCAGAGAAGAGGCCAACCGATCAAGAACAAGGAGCCGATCCACCATGCGCCGATTCCCTGGCCACCCCGTCCTCAGCCCGCTAGCCCTGGCCTTGCGCCTATCCTGCGCCGGGCTGGCCCTATCCGTTGCGGCCCTGCCGGCCGTCGCCGAGGAGGCCGCCCGCCGTAGCTTCGACGTGCCCGCCGGCAACCTGGCCCAGGCGCTTGGTAGCTATGCCCAGCAAGCCGCCGTGTCGCTGGCCTTCACCCCTGAAGCACTGGCCGGCCTGCAAAGCAACGGTCTGCATGGCCTGTATTCGGTGGACAGCGGTTTTGCCGTGTTGCTGGCCGGCAGTGGCTACCGGGTAGAGCGTAGCGATAACGGCTACCGGCTGGTGGCCGAGCCGCAAGCGGCGGTGAGCAGTGACGCGATGGAACTTGGCGTGACCACAGTAGCCGGGCAGGGCATGGGCCAGAGTACCGAGAACACCGGCTCCTACGCACCGGGCCTGATCAGCGTTGGCTCCAAGACCCCGACCAGCCTGCGCCAGACGCCGCAATCGGTGTCGACCGTGACCCGCCAGCTGATTGAAGACCAGCAACTGACCGACATCAACCAGGCGATGAAAGTGACGCCGGGCATCGTCACCCAGAGCACCACCTTCCGCACCCAGGACTTCATCTCGCGTGGTTTCAGTATCCAGAACCTGCAGATCGACGGCGCTGCACCGCAGGCGCTGGGGACCGCCATGGGTTCGTTCTATTCGTCGAACATCTTCGAACTGGCCGAGTTCGACCACATCGAGGTACTGCGTGGTACTGCTGCGTTGTATGGTGGCTCGGGTGACCCGGGTGGCATCATCAACATGGTGCGCAAGCGGCCGACTTCTTTTAACCAGCTGAAGCTGACCCTGTCGGCCGGTAGCTGGGACAACTATCGCCAGGAGTTCGACCTGTCCGGCCCGCTGGGCTGGGATGGTCGCGTGCGCGGTCGCCTGGTGATGTCCAACACCGATCGCCAGTATTTCACCGACAACCGCGCCACCGAGCGGCCGTTGGTGTATGGCGTGCTGGAGGCGGACGTTACGGACGACACCATGCTCACCTTCGGTGCTCGCTACAACAAATCCCACGAAACCGGCAGCAACAGCGCGGTGCCGCGCTACAGCAATGGTGCTGACCTGAACCTGCCACGGCATACCGGCCTGACCAAGAATTGGGCCTACCTCGACGCCACCGCGCGCGAGTACTTCGCCAAGGTGGACCACCGATTCAACGACGACTGGAAGCTCAACCTCAGCTACACCAACACTTGGGACCTTGGGCTGTTCAAGACGGCGACCACCCTGAATGCAGTAGACCCGGTGACCAATACCGGGGCGACCTGGTACGGCACCTCGACCCGCCAGGAGAACGAGCAGCACCTGTATGACGGTAACGTCTCTGGCCACTTCCAGGCCTTTGGTCTGGACCATGAAGTGGTCTTCGGGGCCGACTACCAGAAGATCGACAGCCGGTGGCTGGGCACTGCGCCTTATGCCGCCTCGGGCGCGCCGGCCAACGTGTTCGACCCCGACAGCTCGGCGTTCGACGACCCCGGCAACGGGCGTGACTACAAGCGCGACTACAGCCCCAACTCGCAACGCCAGTACGGCCTGTACGGCAGCCTGCGTTTGCAGCTGGCCGAACCCCTGCACCTGATTGTCGGGGCGCGTGCACAGCGTTTCCACTTTTGGCAGACCTACACCAACAACCTGACCTCGCCAGCAAGTATCTCCAGCCCGGAGCAGCGTATAGGCACGAAGGTCACCCCGTTCGGTGGCCTGGTCTACGACCTTGACGATCAATGGTCGACATACGCCAGCTATTCGGAAATCTACAAACCGCAGTCCAGCCGAATCAGCGGCCCTGCGCAAAGCGGTTCGCCGCTTGAGCCCATGACCGGCAAAACCTACGAAACCGGCCTCAAGGGTGAGTTGTTCAACGGCGCACTCAACGCCAGCGTGGCGCTGTACTACAGCACCCGCGAAAACGAAGCGGTGCAAGACCCGAACTTCCTGGCCACCAACGCCGGCTTCTCGGGCAGCTGCTGCTATGTGTCCAACGGTAAGGTGGTGAGCAAGGGCATCGACATGGAGCTGTCTGGCGAGCTGCTGCCGGACTGGATGCTGGTGGGGGGCTACACCTTCAACCTGAACCGCAACCGTAGCGCCGATGCACCGCTGAGCACGGTGATGCCAAAGCACCTGTTCAAGCTGTACAGCACCTACCGGCTGCCGGGTATCCTCAGCGACTTCAAGGTCGGCGGTGGCGTGCAGGTGCAAAGCGCCACGTACATGAGCGGTACAGTGAATCGCTATGACAGCAGCGGCGCGCTGGTTGAGCGAAACGTACCGTTCGACTTCGACCAGAGCGGCTATGCGATCTGGAACGCGTTGGTCGAATACCGTGTCGATGATCACTGGAACGTCACGCTCAACGGCAACAACCTGTTCGACAAGAAGTACTACGAAACCGTGGGTACTTCGACCTATGGCAACTACTATGGTGAGCCACGCAACTTCATGGTGACCCTGCGCGGCACCTATTGAGGGTTTGGAAGCGGGGCAGGGCCTGGGTTAAGGTCGTAGGCTGTCCCGTTTCTCTCAGGAATCCCCTTTGCCCGCTTTCTACCTGAGTATCAGCCTGCTGCTGTATTTGCTCGCCCTGTTCTTCGATGGCGCGCTGATGAGCGGCGAGCGTCATATGCCGGCCCTGCAGATGCTGCTGTACGGGCCTTGGGGCATGCCGTTCGGCTTGTACCAATGGTTTGCCAACCCGCTGCTGGCCCTGGCCATCCTTGCTCATCGGCGGTTTCGCCGGCTGGCCTTGCTGGCCGGGCTTGGGGCGGCGTATCTGGCAGCCAGCAGTTTTGGCATCGACCGCTTGCCGGATAACAGCAGCTATGAATTTCATGACCTTACCGGCTTTGGTGCTGGCTTTTACCTGTGGCTGGTATCGATGGTGATGTTTTGCCTGGGGCAAGCCTGGTTTTGCTGGAAGGCGCGAAGGGCTGACGACGTGCCAGGCTGGAACTGGCTTGATGTCGCGTTGATTGCCGCCCTGGGGGTAACGTTGTATGCAGCGACGCAAATGCCCTCGCTGCGCTTCGAGCCAGGCAAGGTGCTGATGCCCCCGGAGCAGCCGCAGACGCTTTGATACCCACAAGGAGGGTTAGCATGATCAAGCATTACCTGGCAGGTCTGGCACTGGCTTGCGTGCTACCGGTAGCGATGGCGGACGATTACACGGCGGCCTACGGGCAGTGCATGGACAAGGCCTCCAGCACCGTGGCCATGAACGCGTGCATCGGGGCCGAAACGCAAGTGCAGGACCAGCGGTTGAACCGGGTGTACAAGCAGTTGATGGGCAAGCTGGATGCCGGGCAGCAGAAGAGCCTGCGGGATGTGCAGCGCAAGTGGCTGGCCTACCGTGATGGCAATTGCCAGTTCCATGTACAGGCCAGTGGCGGGACCCTGGCGCAGCTGGAAGGTGGCAGCTGCATCATGGACATGACCCGCGACCGCGCTGCGGAGCTGGAGCGGGTGCTTAGCCCGGGGCAGTAACGCCTGTTCAGGCATGATTGGCCTACATTTGCAGGCGCGGGTTCAGTCGCGAACATCGGCTTTGCCGGTGTCATGCACCGCGTTGCCTTCTTCGCGGGTAAACCCGCTCCTACAGGGTGCTGGTTCTATTTGCGCGGTTGGCGCAGCGCCCGGGCCTTGAGGTACTCGCGTACTTCCACGGCATCCCCGGCAAACTCGATGCGCTCGGCCTTGGCTGCGCGCTGGTAGGCATACATCGGGTCGTAGTACTCGTTCAGCAAGCCTTCGATCCAGCCCCGGTGCAGGTCTACTGCGCCGCTGCGCTGCTGCTCTTCCAAGGCTTCGCGCAGCATCTCGGACAAGCGCTGATGGCGCTCTCCACCTAAACGCTTGTAGATATTGGCCATGCTCTGCAGCATGCGCTCGGCAAACAGCCGGGGACCGTCTTCTTCGCCATGCACGGCCTTGAACTCGGCGCTCAGGTTGACCACGTAGTCGCGCAGGATGCGCTCCACGCGGTTGGTGAAGCTGTCTTCAAGCCACACCAGCGGGTAATGCTGCATGCCTTGGTACAACTCCAGCGGCACCGTGCAGCTGCCAACAATGCGGCCTTCATCTTCCAGAACGAACTGCCCGATACCGCGGGCGCGCTTTTTCAGCACGTCGATTGCCAGCTGGTTTTCAAAGTCGATCTGCGCCGGTTGCGCCGTGGCGCGCTTGCCGAAACTGGAACCGCGATGGTTGGCGTGGCCTTCAAGGTCGAGCACGTTGTCCAGCTGGTGCAGCACATCGGTCTTGCCAGTACCGGTCAGTCCACCGACCAGTACGAAATCACATTGCTCCACCGCTTGCTGGGTAGTCTCCAGCAGGAAGGTACGCATGGCCTTGTAGCCGCCTTTGACACGCGGGTACTGAATACCCGCCTCATCGCGCAGCCAGCCCTGCACGATCTGCGATCGCAGGCCGCCACGGAAGCAGTACAGGTAACCGTCAGGGTGCGCCTTGGCAAACGCTGCCCAGGCCTCCAGACGGGCTTGCTTGGTGGCGCCACTGACCAGTTGGTGGCCCAGGGCGATGGCGGCGGCCTGGCCCTGCTGCTTGTAGCAGGTGCCGACCTTCTGCCGCTCCTGGTCGTTCATCAGCGGCAGGTTTACCACGCCAGGGAAGGCGCCTTTGGCGAATTCGACGGGGGCGCGCATGTCCATCATCGGCACGTCGTCGAGGAACAGCTGACGGAAGTCGGTGCAGTCGGGGCGCATCAGATCACCTCGACCGCATGGCTCTGTCGCTCGACCAGCTTGCCGATCGGGGACAGTTTCAGGCCCAGTTCGGCAGCCACGGCGAGGAACTCGGCTTCACCCTCCGGGGCAACAGCTACCAGCAATCCACCGCTGGTCTGCGGGTCGCACAGCAGGTGCTTCTGGTCGTCGCTCAGGGCGCCGATCTTGTGCCCGTAGCTGTCGTAGTTGCGCAGGGTTCCGCCGGGGATGCAGCCTTCGGCCAGGTAGTGGTCGACGCTAGGCAGGCGTGGCACGGCGGCGTAGTTCAGGTGCGCGGTGAGGCCGCTGCCTTCGGCCAGCTCGACCAGGTGGCCGAGCAGGCCGAAGCCGGTGACGTCGGTCATGGCCTTGACCCCGTCCAGCTTGCCGAAGCGGCTGCCGGGCGTGTTGAGGGTGCACATCCAGTCGCGAGCCAGGCCTTGGTCCTGCACACGCAGCTTGGCCTTCTTTTCGGCAGTGGTGAGGATGCCGATGCCCAGGGGTTTGGTCAGGTACAGCTGGCAGCCTGCGCTGGCGGTGTCGTTGCGTTTGAGGTGGCGTTTACTGACCACCCCGGTGACGGCCAGGCCAAAGATCGGCTCGGGCGCGTCGATCGAGTGGCCGCCGGCCAGCGGGATACCCGCTTCGGCGCACACCGCACGGCCGCCGCGGATGACTTCGCGGGCGACTTCCGGCGGCAGCACGTTGACCGGCCAACCGAGGATGGCGATGGCCATCAGCGGGTCGCCGCCCATGGCATAGATGTCGCTGATGGCGTTGGTGGCGGCAATGCGGCCGAAGTCGTAAGGGTCATCGACGATCGGCATGAAGAAGTCGGTGGTCGAGACCACGCCGCGCTCGTCGTCCAGCGCGTACACTGCTGCATCGTCGCGCGATGCGTTGCCGACCCACAGTTTCGGGTCCAGGGCCTGGGTGCCGCTTTCGGCAAGGATCACGTCCAGCACCTTGGGGGAGATCTTGCAACCACAGCCGGCGCCATGGCTGTACTGGGTCAGGCGAATCGGCTCGCTCATACGCACCTCTGCAGGTCAAATTGTTGCGCGATTGTAGCAAAGCTGGCCTTTAGGCCCTTGCCTCTTATAATTCCCGGTGTCGGCAAATGTGTCGGCACTTCCCCGCTATTGAACCGGAGAACACCCATGCTCAACCGCCCCCTGGCGCTCGCCGCCGGCCTCGTGCTGTCTTGCTGTGCCGCTGTCGTTCAGGCCGCAGAAACCCTGCGGGTCAGCGCCATCCCCGACGAAGCGCCGACCGAACTGCAGCGCAAGTTCAAGCCTTTGGGTGAGTACCTGGCCAAGCAACTGGGCATGGAGGTGAAGTTCGTACCTGTGGCGGACTACCCGGCGGTGGTCGAGTCGCTGGCCGCAGACCGCCTCGATCTGGCCTGGCTGGGGGGCTTCACGTTCGTTCAGGTGCACCTGAAGGACCCGACCGCCACACCACTGGTACAGCGTGAGCAGGACGCACAGTTCACCTCCAAGTTCATCACCGCCAACCCCGACGTGAAGAGCCTGAGCGATCTGAAGGGCAAGTCGTTTGCCTTCGGCTCCATTTCGTCTACTTCGGGCAGCCTGATGCCGCGTTACTTCATGCTCAAGCAGGACAATATCAAGCCTGAAGAGTACTTCAGCCGCGTGGCCTATTCTGGCGCCCATGATGCCACCGTGGCCTGGGTGCAGGCTGGCAAGGTCGATGGTGGCGTGCTCAACGCCAGCGTGTGGCAAAAGCTGGTGGATGCCGGCAAGGTCGACACCACCAAGGTGAAGGTGTTCGCCACAACCCCAACCTACTTCGACTACAACTGGACCGTGCGCGGCAACATGGACCCGGCGTTGAAACAGAAAATCAAGAAAGCCTTCCTGGACCTCGACCCGAGCAACCCGGAGCATAAGGCGATCCTTGACCTGCAGGCCGCCAGCCGCTTCATCGAGACCAAGCCTGAGAACTACAAGGGCACCGAACAAGCTGCACGCGAGGCCGGCCTGCTCAAGTGACAGCTTCGAATGCGGCAATTCATCTGCACGGTGCCAGCCTGCGCCATGGCCAGGTACGCGCGCTTGATGCGGTGAGCCTGCGTATCGCGCAGGGCGAGCGTGTCGCCATCATCGGGCCGTCGGGGGCGGGCAAGTCCAGCTTGCTGCACCTGATGGCCACGGCCATCCAGCCCAGCAGTGGGCGCCTGGAGTTGCTTGGCGAGCAGCCTTGGGCACTGTCGGCAAGGGCACGCCAGCGACTGCGTGCGCGGGTTGGCCTGGTGCATCAGTCGCCGCCTTTGCCACCGCGTCAGCGGGTGGTGACCGCCGTACTGGCGGGTCGCCTGGGGCAGTGGGGGACGCTGCGCGGCTTGCTCAACCTGCTGTATCCCAGCGATGTGCCGGGGGCGCGCCAGGTGTTGGCTGAACTGGGCCTGGCCGACAAGCTGTTCGTGCAGTGTGGGCAGTTGTCCGGTGGCCAGTTGCAGCGGGTGGGCATTGCTCGGGCGATGTACCAGCGTCCGCAGGTGCTGCTGACCGACGAACCGGTGTCGGCCATGGACCCGGTGTTGGCCGACCACAGCCTGGCCTTGCTCAATCGCCATGCCCAGGCCACTGGCGTGACGTTGGTGGCGAGCCTGCACGCCGTAGAGTTGGCGCTGGCGCATTTTCCGCGGGTGATTGGCATTCGGGAAGGGCAGGTTGTGTTCGACTGCCCGGCCGAAGCGGTCACCGAGCAACTGCTGGACGCGCTATACGCCAACGAACAACTGGCTCCGCCGCCAACCCAGGGGCCGACCCTGACCGTGCAGATTCCGCGATGCTGAAGGCCGACGCCCGCGACCCGGCGCTGCTGCCGCGGATGCTGCTGGCCCTGTTGGCGGTAGCAGTACTGTGGCCGGCTATCCAGACAAGCGAACTGAACCCCGGGGTGCTGTTGCAGGCGGACAACCGTCAGCAGATTGCCAGTTTCACCAGCGCCTTCTGGCCGCCGGCACATGATGCCGATTTTCTTGCACTGCTGTATGAAGCCACCTTGCAGACCCTGGCCGTGGCGACTGCCGGCATGGCGCTGGCGTTGTTGATGGCGATCCCTGCTGGCTTGCTGGCCAGCCGTGCCTTGTCCTTGCGTGCTGCTTCACGCGGCGGGCGGGCCGGGTTGTGGTCGCGACTGTTGCGCCTGCCGGTGCGTGGGCTGCTGATTTTCCTGCGTAGCGTGCCGGAGATCGTCTGGGCGTTGCTGTTCGTGCGCGCCGTGGGGCTGGGGCCGACGGCGGGCGTACTGGCTATCGCCATCACCTACAGTGGCATGCTCGGCAAGGTTTATGCCGAAATCTTCGAGTCGGTCGACCAGCGCCCGGCGCATGCCTTGTTGCAGGCGGGCAGTGGCCGGCTGGCGGCGTTTTTCTACGGCATCCTGCCCAATGCTGCCTCCGAAGTGGTGTCGTACACCGTGTACCGCTGGGAGTGCGCGGTGCGGGCTTCGGTGGTGATGGGCTTTGTCGGTGCTGGCGGGCTGGGCCAGCAGATCGACCTGTCGATGCGCATGTTTGCGGGTGCGCAAGTGGCGAGCATGCTGTTGACGTTCTTGCTGCTGGTGATCCTGGCCGACCTGCTCAGCCGCCTGCTGCGCTGGAGGCTGGCATGAACCGGGTGATCAACTGGGTGCTGTTGGGTGCCATCGTGTCAGCGGTGGTGGCCTCGTTCGCATACCTGGAGCTGGACCTGCACGCGCTGGTCGGCAATGGCGGGCTGGGGCAGATGGGCGAGTACGCCGGGCGCTTCCTGCAGCCGGATCTGTCTGCGGGGCACCTCAAGGCGGTGTGGCGCGGGGCGCTGGAAACCCTGGCCATGTCTGGCATGGGCACCTTGTTGGCAATGGTATTGGGGATGTTGCTGGCACTGCCGGCGGCGGGGCGCTTCGGTTGGCCGTTGCAAGGGGCCGCGCGTTTGCTGCTCAATGCCTTGCGTGCCATTCCTGAACTGGTGTGGGCAGCGCTGACTGTGCTGGCGGCTGGGCTGGGGCCGAATGCCGGTACCCTGGCTTTGGCGTTGCACACCGCTGGCGTGCTGGGGCGTTTGTTTGCCGAGGCGCTTGAGAACGCCCCGCCCGAGCCTGCGGCGGCGATCCGTTTGCAGGGGGGCAGCCAGGTGGCGGCGTTCTGCTTTGGTACCCTGCCCAACCTGTGGCCGCAGTTGCTGGCCTACAGCTTGTACCGCTGGGAGAACAACATCCGCATGGCCAGCGTGCTCGGGTTCGTCGGGGCGGGCGGGTTGGGGCAGATGCTGTACACCACTTTGAGCCTGTTCCAGGAGGCCCAGGCCAGCACGGTGATCATCGGTATGCTGGTGTTGGTGTTGCTGGTGGATGTGTCGAGTGATGTGTTGCGTCAGCGCTATGTGCGGGCCTGACGGAAAGCCCGGGCTGCAAAGCAGCCCCGACATCTCTCAGGCGTCTACAGCCTCGGCACACTGCGCCTCCCGCTGCATCGACTCCAGGTTACGCTCGATCGTCTCGCATATGGTATCCATCTGGATCTGATGCTCGCTGAACCTGAACGGGCTCTGCAAGTCCGTGCCGATCCGCTCGATGGCCAGCAACATGAACCCTACCACCGTCGACGCCAGCGGCGTGAACCAGCCCAACGACTCCACAAGCCCCACCGGCACGATCAGGCAGAACAGGGTGATGAACAGCCGTGGGAAATACACATAGGGGTAGGGCAATGGCGTATTGGCAATCCGCTCCATGCCGCCCTGGGCGTTAGACAGGTCTACCAGCGTCGACTCCAGCCGCGCCAGACGAATGCTGTCCAGTCGCCCGGCCTGGTATTCCCGCGCCAGCAAGGCTGCCGAGCCGCCGAGAATGTCATTGGCGAAATTGTTCGAGCGATTGCGCCGTTCGAACTCCGCCGGGGGGATGAAGGCCATCAGCTCCTCCGGGCAGCTTTCGCCTTTCAAGTGCGCCGCCAGGCAGTTCACATAGGCGATATGCCGGCGCAGCAGGGTGGCCTTGACCGGGTTCAGGCCGTCATCCGGGTCCTCGATCAGCGTCAGCGTCTGCCGGGCGAAGCTGCGCGAACTGTTCACCAGCGCGCCCCACAGGGTGCGAGCCTCCCACCAGCGGTTGTAGGCGCTGCTGTTGCGAAAACTCACCAGCACCACCAGGGCTGAGCCCAGCAGGGTCAGCGGGATCAGTGGCAGGGTGAACTTGCTGTTCAAGAACAGCATGAAATCGAGGGTGACCAGCACATCCCAGATCAGCAGCCAGAACAGCGACCAGCCGATATAGCCGATGGTCTTCACCACCAGGCGGTACTTGCGGGCGATGACGTCTTTCACGCGGGGGCACCTCGAAACGCGGGGGATGCAGGATGGGACGCCGAGGCTCGTTGAAGGTTCGAGGGTTGAATGTTGCAAGGGATTTTGTAGCTGAAACGAAGGGAAAAATCCGACCGGCCTATCAGGTGTGCCTGAATTTCTGATTCAGCTCGAAAACGACAGAGTGGGTCACTTCAATCCTTGAAAGGGTGTATCCATAAGGATACGACTGGGTGACCACTTGATGTTTCTCGTTGAACAGAGGAAAGCTTTGCCGCTTGGCTACTGCCACCCAAGCCGCCGACATCCTCAAAGCCAGAAAGCTGCTGAAGGAGATGAAATGAGCGAAAAATTGATCCCGTTTGATATGGCAGCCTTGTTGAGCAGCGATGAGGCAATCAGTGAATACCTTAGCCAAGTGCTATCAGATGGCGATACCGAGGAAATCATTCGAGCACTTGGCCATATCGCTCGTGCACGGGGCATGACACATATTGCTACGGAGAGTGGGCTGGGTAGAGAAAGCCTGTACAAGGCGCTGAGCCCTGGCGCGAAGCCTCGTTTTGACACTGTATTGAGGGTCATTCGTGCTCTGGGGGTTGACCTTCTCGTTCAGCCACATGCAGTGACCCGCTGATCCAGCTCGGTCAAGTCAGTATTTGCTTCATCTGCACCAATGCTACCCGCGTGCCGTCCCACGCCTGCCGCTGCTCGATGCCGAACGGTGTGAAGCCCAGCTGTGGATAAAGCAGCAGGCCGGCGGTGTTGTGATTGAAGCATGACACCCAGACCTCCCGGGCGCTGTACTGCTGGCGGGCGAGGTCGATCATTGCCGTTACCAGATAACGCGCTACACCAAGGCCGCGGGCGCCGGGGGCCACCACTACGTTGCCCAGGGCACATAGGCCGCCATGTTCGGCTTTGTAGAAATTGGCGAAGGCCAGGACAGCTCCATCACCTTCCACTACCGTGGAGCTGCTGCGTTGGGCTATGGCGTCGCTCAGCTGGTTGGGGGTGAGGGGGTAGGTGGCTTTGGGGAACATGTAGAACAGTTCGTCCGGGCTCTGCGGGAAGCTGCAGATAACGGGGATGTCTTCTGGCCGGATGGGGCGGTGGGTCAGGTGCATGGCAGGTCCTTCTCGCGTTGGCTGGCAGGGCCTCTTCGCGGGTTTACCCGCTCCCTCAGGTACTGCACAAGGCTCAAATCCTGTGCAGGCCCTGTGGAAGCGGGTTTACCCGCGAAGAGGCCATCAGCCTCACATCATAGGCCGCTTTCCATCCAACACCGCGCCCCGATTCACGGCTTGGCGGCCACCGCCACGTAGCCTTTGACCGCAGCCGGCGCCCTCGGCTTGGCCTTGTGCGCCAACAAGTACTGATAGCGCCGCCATTCCTTGTCGATCTCGTTGAATGACATGAACACGCTGATGCGATCCTTGCCCGCCAGGTCAGGGCGCTTGCCAGCGTCGATCTCGCGGGTGGGAATGATCGCGACGTTGATACCTACGACCTTGCCGTCATCGGCAAACACAGGCCCGCCCGACATACCCTTGGTAATCGGGCCGTCGTGTACCGAGTAGAAGACGCTGCCCGGCGTACCTTCAAGCCGTACCAGCGATGACAGGGCATGGCCCTTGCCCTGCATCGGCATCATGAAACTGTTGAAACCCACCGCCGTCACTGCCTCCCCCGGCACGTACTGGCGCCAGTGCGGCACGTTGCTGGCCTTGTGCTTGAAGAACACCACGTCACCCAGGCCCTCGTGGACCACGTTGCGCAGGAAGGGGGTGTGTTTGGCGGTGACTGCGTAATCCTCGTTCCACTGGATGGCGCTGGCCATCAGCAACATGGGCAGCGGGGCACCTGAGGTAACCACGAACGCCTGGCTGTAGACGGGATCTGAAACGTACGACGTTGGCACTCCATTGCACCCACTGAGCAGCATCATTGCCGCCATGCAGGGCGCGATTGTTTTCATGGGACACACATTGCGTGAAGAAAGGGGAGCGCCACTATGGCTAAGTGCCATTACGCTAACAATACTTTCGGAATATATCTGACGAATGACAGCTTAAGTGCTAGCGCAAGGCGCGGCCAATAGAATGCAGGTATGGGGGGAGGCGCGGGAGTCAGGGGGGCGGCGTCAACGACGTGCGTGAATCGCAGGCACAAAAAAACCGACCGTAAGGTCGGTTTTTTCCGGATTTGGTGCCCGAGGGAGACCCGTACTGCTCAATTTTGGCCTTTATTTACAGGTGTCTAGGTCTTTGTGAGTGGGGGTCTACTCACAAATCTACTCACTTTTTTGCAAGCGTTGCAAAGCCGTCACACGGTTGTGCCGTCTATTCGGACTGATGCTTGAGCGTCATCAGCATACGGGATGCTCACCTCGACCTTTTTGCCTGACTCGGTAGTGATTTCAATCACGAGTCGGTGAGGAGGGGCGGCAAAGTCGTCTGTGTACAGGACGTGGACAGCCTCTTTGCATGAGTCCCCCGTGGAGACCGGCCAATAAGCCGAACCGTCTTTGGCCGGCAGGTACACTTGAATGTTGGACATTTCCTATCTCCTAGCTGCTTTCGATTGGGTGTCTTAGCAGGCTAGCCGACTTTTACGATCCTTCTTCGGGATGTCAAAGTATATTGTATCTCATTGTTTTAATTGGTTTTTTCGTAGTTAAAGCTTTGAGATATCCCCATTGATACCCCCGCGGTGAGCCTCCTATTTGATGCCGATCCTCTTCGTTCCACTTCTGCATGGCACAACCCTTCAGCTACGATGCCAGGATGACATCACGGGCAACGGGATGTCGCAGATCCGTAGACTAGAAAGAGATCAAGTATGAGCAGGGACGAAGCAGATACTGGTATGAAAGAGTTCGATTTTGAGGCGATGATGGCAGCCATGGCCTTGAGTGCGAGCGCTGAACCAATTGAGTCAGTAATGGAACGGTGCCCCGCGTTGATTAAAAAGCTGGAGCGGTATTGCCCAGTAACAACTGCGGCGGTGTTTGGTGGATTATTACTTAACCCAAAATTCCAAAAGAACTGTCTCCGGCTTGAGTATCTTATTCACCTTGCGATTGCAGTAGGCAACGGAAAACGTACTGCACCATACCAAGATCTAATCGATGCATACAATTCAGTAGGGAACGAATACAGTCAGCTGGAAGATCCCCCCGAGGATCTTTTCGCTCATCGCATTTATACGCGCCGAGGAAACTATTTAGTAATTGATGGTATTTGGGAGGGTGCAGGCTTCTACTTGCAAAGATTTATGCATCTTGTAGATAGCATGCCTGATTATGGGCTCTTTGGCGCTCTCCGAAACTCCATACATGCGCTACTTAAAATTTCGAACTTTATATGCTTGCGGGCTAACCTCATGCCCAACAGCCTTGGCGACGAATTTGGACAGGACCGCCTCGGCGGCGCAACTGCAGCGAAAGCAGCTGCATTCAAGAGTTCAGTCGCGGTTTCGCCTACCGATCTTCGAGAGTTGGGTGTCGAGTTTGAGGATATTGAGCCATTCATTTTTGATCCTTCAACGCGAAACCTTATAAAAGAGCAAAGCCTTGGTAATACTTCTCTTGAGCGAAAACCTCTAGCCATGATTGGGGGCGATATATATGTCGTACTCCCAACTGCAATATCTTTAGCAATCCGATCGTGTTGCGTTTCAGTGCTAGCGACCGGCAAATCCAGGCCGACTTTTACTTACAACCTGAGCAAAGAATATTCCAGACTTATCAGTCACATGAAAATATTAGGTGGCGACGGTATTGATGCAGATTTTGCTCACAATGGCGACGAAGCCTTTTTCTGTGTTCAAAAAGTTATAGACACAGGGCGATATATCAATTTTGCATTTCTATTGGACAGTCTAGAAGATTTTGCAGACTCTGGCTTTATGGGCATGTATAGCCCGAGCGAAAAATTAAGGGAAAAGCTGGCAGAACAAGTTATAGAAATGCAAGACAAGGCTTCGGCTGACCCCCAATTTAGGGGCGGAATAAATTTGATAGTTAGCTGCGGTATAGGTAGAGGCGCCGCCTTTGATTTGTCGCTCCCCCCGCGGGATGGGTGGAAGCTCGAAGTCATCAGCGCTCATGACTTTTACACTCTTAGCAATGTAGAGCAGTTTGAGCCATTGAATCTGTGGCGCATGCTCGAAGCTGAAGAAAAATTGCAAGAAAGCAACGTCCTTATCCAGAATATGAACGGACTTTTGAATCTTTACGCATGGTGCGATTCCTTAAATGGTCACATGGTGCCGCACTCAGAGATTCCTGATGATCCTCACAACTCAACATTGTTCTTGGCAATCACACAGAATGGACTGCGAGAGACACGACAAAAAGTTGCATTTTCGATGGACGACCAGGTCCAGCAATACACCGACGGATCATGGTTACTGATTCGCAAAGAAGGCTCAAGCTACTTTAAGGAAGAAGATCTTCTACCACTATACGGAAGCTTCACTCCCGGGATTCCGAAAGGAGCCGTTATAACAAAAAACAGATGTTGGTGGACAGAGCTGGCATCGCCGCCTAATGGAATTGATACTGCTAGCTACGATCGCTGGAAGATGCTGGGAGTATGGATAGTCCGTGCCGCGCCTATTCTTGATGACGCCCTAGGTCAAGAGCTAGGGCAAGGACCTATAGTTTGGAGATGTGTATTTGAGAAGCCGCAAGACGCAACCTATATCGAAGAACACGGTAATGAAGATGATGCTGCCAAATCGATAACTGCGACTGTCCATGCTGAGATCAGGACCGTCCAACTGAACATAGGCCCCGACTTCGACAAGGCGTTGTTCAACCCAACAAACATAGCAGAACGGGCTCTGGTGCAAGCTTTTGTGGCGGGAGTGCTAGAGCTTGCACGAAAAGACGGCTCATTAGTGGACGATCTAACAAATAAAATAGTACCAAATGACCAGGCGCGGCATGCACATATTTTCCAAGCTTCGAAATTTAGAGACCACTTTCCAGAGCTATTAAGCAAAAAAGTAATAACAATAAACAACTTAGATGAAGGCCTTGGCAAACTTAATATGGGCTGGAAAGTCCGAGATAGGGGAGAAGGCGGCGTAATTGAGGGCAAAGTGGAATGCCAAGCCTACCTGAATGCCCTCGTTACCAGATTAGAGGTTGAACTCTGCAGGGATGTCAAACAATTCAACCGCGAGAGCTTGGTGTCAGAGCTACTCATGAATGCAGATACCGCTAGCGTCTCACGCGATCGGTGGCATAGGACAGCGTCAGCAGTTCTATCACTTAGGAATGATCAAAATGCAGCGCTAGCCGTCATGCGTGATTACGAGTTCAAGCTTAATTCTGTACTGCAGCCGAGCCGAAACTTAATTGAGATGGCAATTTGTGAATCTCCAGTTGAGGGCGGAAATCTTGTGGGCGACCTCGATATCGCTCGCCTACTCGGCAAGGCTGCATGCTTACACCACTTGGGAGGGTGGTCAGATCTGATACGCTGGGATGTAATGACACCCAAAGTGATGATCCGCCCTTTAGGCGACGTTCATGTAGAGCATGATTTCATCGAAACTGTAGTAGAAGATTTTGGAACAGCGACGAGCACACATAGATACCTGTCCTCTGCTCGCAACTATGCAAAGAACCTGAAGGAACGCGACTCTTCCAGTGAAAAATCTCAAGAGATAGATCCTAAGTTTTTAGCTGCTTGGATGCAAGATCTCGGAGCAAGCTTTGAAGACTTCTGCAAGTTAGTAGATGCGATAGAAAACTATGCAGTCAATACTGGTCAATCTGTCCTGGTAATGCGTCGCGCTGAGCTTTTGAACTTAGGAGAAAGCGCGGAGAGCGCGGAGTGCATACTCCAAGCTATGACCCTGGCCCCTAGGGAGTCTTGGCGTTACGTGCCGGAAGGCTATGAGTCAAAAGATATCGATCCGTGGCGATTCAAACGACGCTTGAGCGTTGTAAGACGCCCTCTTCTACAAATCACAACTAGCGAAGAACCTCTCTACCTCATCGCCCCTGGAATTATTCGAGAGGGTTTCATCGCAATGGTGAGCAACTATTATAGCGGATCCTATCCAGACCGGCATTGCGGACCAGGAATGCGAAAGTATGCTGGATATGCTCGCGAGCGAGATGGGATGGCTTTTAATACTAAAGTATCTGAAAAACTAGAAGAGCTAGGCTGGCAAACCCAGCCTGAAATCAAACTAACAAAGATACTTAAAGACAAACTTGATCGCGACTATGGAGACGTCGATGTACTAGCATGGGATGCTGATCTGGGTCGAGTACTAATTATTGAATGCAAAGATTTACAATTCAAAAAAACGTACGGAGAAATTGCAGAGCAACTCAATGATTTTCGCGGAGTAGAGAGAAATGGGAAACGAGATCTATTGAGAAAACATTTAGACAGGGTTTCGATCCTGCGCGAGCAAGCCCATAAAGTCCAAAAATATCTGAACCTCAAAAGTATCCCTATAATTGAAAGCGTTGTGGTGTTTAGCAATCCCGTACCCATGCAGTTCGCGTCAGGCGCAATTCGGGAAGAGGCAAAAACATTCACGTTCAACTCTCTATCAGACCTGCGCGAGTGAATTTTACTGTGACGATAGTGTTTGATGGGTGTCTTCAAATTTGAGGACACCCCCTAAATACCCTCAGTCTGGGGTATTCAAAGTGGCCCTGGTTCACTTCAAGCCTTGTCCTGGGCCACGATCGATGCAGAAATGATGGCCCCGCCCCAGCGGCGCTCGCCGATGCAGATCGGTACCGGTAATCCACTAGCGGTGGTGTTCTTGGCACTTCCAAAGGCGTAGCTAGGCAGGTTCTCGGGCGCGCCGCTCTGTGACAGCCCCTTCGCCTGGGGGCTGAGCATCTGAATCACGCCGCCAGCGACCAGCGCGATACCTGGCCCGTAGGTGGCGCCTCCGGTGAACGGTCCAGCAATGAGCAACGCGATTCCAACGATCGTCTGCAGCAGCCCAGCACGCTTGCTGCCATGCACTACCGGCACAAACCACAGCTCTCGGGCTCCCCCTCGGGTCAGGTCACCGTCGCCAATGTTCTTGCCATTCTTGAATATCGCGAAGCGTAGCCCCCGGCTCTCGGCATCGGCCAGGTCACGGGCGAAGCCTGGATAATTAGCATCCAGCGCTTTAGCGGCCTCTTTCGCGTCACCGCGTTGCAGCAGGAAGTGGTGGTGTTTGCCGTACTTCTTGCCCAAGAAGCCGCCCAGACGGATTTTGGTTTTTGGCGCATAGTCGATCACGGTCGCAGCCATCACACGGCCTCCTGTGGCATGGACAGATGGACGCCCAGGCGCCGAGCGAGCATCTCGCGGCACTGCAGCGCCTCCAGGCGAATGGAGTCCTCTCGGGCAGGACAAGGGTTCCAGTTGGGCGCATAGCTCGACATTGAAGCGCGAGCGCCGCGTAGGGTGCCACGCAGCAAGGCGGCAGATATCCGCGCCTCCTCCTCGGTAAAGAACACGCCATCGAGCTTCACCCTTTGGCCGGCCTGGACACGATCGACTTCCCACAGCAGATAGCAGGGGCCACCTTTGTCCAGGGTGAAGGTGGCCACGTCGCAGGCTCGGGCGAAACGCTCTTGAAAGGTGGACGGAGCTGGTTGAATGGTCATCAGCGGATAGCCTCCAGGTGTTAACTCGTCGGTGTTAAAGCGTTAACTTTTCGAGGTTAAAGCTGTTAATCCGGTTAACACCCGCCAGAGGGCGCTATCGCCGTCTATGCCGCTGTTTCCGTGGCTTCCAGCCCCATGCACGTTCGGCATGGTGTTAACCTCGTTTTAACTTTTTTTTAACCGGGGAAAAAATGTCTACGTGGGGTCGGAGGCGGTCTAGGTCAGCGAACCTTCCAGACTTTCGACCCGCCCCCCCTCAGTAGGTCGGCGCGATGTACGGCGGCGCCGACCGGATCTGTTCCAGCGCTTCGGCTGCGCTCAGGCCGCTGGCCAACAGTCGATCAATCTCTTTGCTCAACCGCTCACGCTCTTCCATCTGGCGCAACAGGGCGCGGCTGTGGGCGATCTGGTTGAGGGCTCGTTGAACTGGCTTGGGTAGATGGGTATGGCTCATGGTCTTCTCCGGTGTGAATGAAAAGGCCCGCGAGTGCGGGCCTGTGCCGGATCACCCCACAAAGGAAAGAAGGGCTCCGACTGCTGCGGTTAGGAGGTCGTGGCACTCACAGCTAACCCACGCTCGTCGTTACGGTGTCGGCGTGCCGGCCAGCGTGACGAGTCGAGTAGCTGTGGGTGCGAACACGGCCAGGCCAGCGCGCAGCTCTGCCAGGATGGTCACCATGTTGCGGCGGAAGTTGTCACCGTCGTGGCGGCTGGCCTCCACGGTCACTTCCTGACGGTCCAGCAATGCGGCCACGCTGGTATCGAGGATCAACGCCTCGCCTTGCGGCATGCTGTTGGTGACGACTACAGGGGTGCCCCACAGGCTGGGCGGCGCTGGATCGCGTGGGGTGCCAATCACATACTGGCCGTCGCCATCATCGGCGCGCTCGCTCTCGATGGCGAACCAGTCACGCGGGTTCATCACGATGACGTTCGGGTTCCAACCTTCGGCCTTGAGGTCAGTGAGGGCTGCGCCGATGCGGTCAGCCGGTTTGCCAGTGGTGATGCCGGCAGCGGTGGCTTGCTTCTTGAACCCGAGGATTTCACCCGCGCCGCCGTCGCCGTTGATGAGTTCGGCTTCCAACTTCTGGCGCACGCCCACGCTCATCAGCGTGTTGATCTGTCCCTCAAGCTGGTCATTGTCCTGCAGTACCTGGAGGCTCGCCGGAATCCAGGTGGCGATGGTGGCGATCTCCGCCCGCTCCATCTTGGTTGGCATCGACCCTTCGGCCTTCTCCTCACCTTCTTCTTTCTGGTAGGCCGCGCCGTTGATGTAGCCGTCGAGGCGAACGAACTCGTAGGTAGCGCTGGTGACCGGCACGATCGGCAGCACATCCAGCAAGCTCAGCCGCGGCTGCGGAATACCACGGATGCCGGCGCCATCACGCTGCGGGGCAGTTGGATAGCTGGTCGAGCCAGTAACGCCTTTGTTGGGGTTGGTGATGGCTGCGCGGACGCCCACTTTGCAATTGATCTGGCCGGTGGACTTCATACCGTTGCGGAAGCCGGCGATGCCATCGGCGGCCACGACCTGGGCAGTTACAGCATTGGAGTCGGTGGAATCGTCGTTAGCGCCTCGGCGGGCGCTGACATTCACCATCTTCTGCTCGATTTCTTGAAGCCGGGCGCCGAACTCGTTTTGCTTCTCTGCTGAGGACGATTTGAAGTCAGCGATCTGCGTGCCGATGTTCTGCAGCGTTAAGGCGCCACAGTTTGCCCCCAGCGGTTGTAACCTCAAGGCAAAGGCCCTGGGCGTCAGCGAGGCGATAGAGCTTGTCGCGGGGTTTGGCGGTGCGGATGGCGGTATCTGTGAGCGCCACGGCTATTCCCGTGGAGTGCCGAACCGCGCTGGATTGCGGTCGGTGTGTGAGTAGGATTCTGGACCGAACTCGTCCTACTCACAAATCTACTCATATGCTTGCGGGCTTACAAGGGAACCGCTGGGAACGATGGGCACAAAAAAACCGGCCATGTGGCCGGTTTCTCTGGTGTTCCGGGTCTGGTAGGGACCGCTTGGAACTATGTGATGGTGCCCCGAGGGAGACTCGAACTCCCACTCCTTTCGAAAACGGATTTTGAATCCGCCGCGTCTACCAATTCCGCCATCAGGGCGTGGCGCGCAGTATAAAGAGGTGCCGCTGGTCGGTCAATCGGCTTTCATGGTCAATTTTCACACATTGGGCTAAACTTCCCGGCCCTGCCGAACCGAACATCATCATGCGCGTCGCCGATTTTTCCTTCGAACTCCCTGATTCCCTGATCGCCCGCCACCCGTTGGCCGAGCGCCATGGCAGCCGTCTGCTGGTGCTCGATGGGCCTACCGGCGCGCTGGCGCACCGGCAATTCCCCGACTTGCTCGACTATCTGCGCCCCGGCGACCTGATGGTGTTCAACAACACCCGGGTGATCCCGGCGCGGTTGTTTGGCCAGAAAGCCTCCGGCGGCAAGCTGGAGGTACTGGTCGAGCGCGTACTCGACAGCCACCGGGTGCTGGCCCATGTGCGCGCCAGCAAGGCGCCCAAGGTAGGCGCGGTCATCCTCATCGATGGCGGTGGCGAGGCCGAAATGGTCGCGCGCCATGACACGCTGTTCGAGCTTCGCTTCACCGAAGAGGTGCTGCCGTTGCTCGACCGTGTCGGCCATATGCCGTTGCCGCCCTATATCGACCGCCCGGACGAGGGCGCCGACCGTGAGCGCTACCAGACCGTGTACGCCCAGCGCGCCGGCGCGGTTGCCGCGCCTACTGCCGGCCTGCACTTTGACGAGGCGCTGCTGGAAAAGATCGCCGACAAGGGCGTCGAGCGCGCCTTCGTCACCCTGCATGTGGGCGCCGGCACCTTCCAGCCGGTGCGGGTCGACAAGATCGAAGACCACCACATGCATAAAGAGTGGCTCGAAGTGGGCCAGGATGTGGTCGATGCCATCGAGGCCTGCCGGGCCCGTGGTGGTCGGGTGATTGCGGTTGGCACCACCAGTGTGCGTTCGCTGGAAAGCGCCGCGCGTGATGGCGTGCTCAAGGCCTTCAGTGGCGACACCGACATCTTCATCTACCCGGGCCGGCCGTTCCATGTGGTCGACGCCCTGGTCACCAACTTCCATCTGCCGGAGTCCACGCTGCTGATGCTGGTCTCGGCTTTCGCCGGCTACCCCGAGACCATGGCTGCCTACGCAGCGGCGGTCGAGCACGGGTACCGCTTCTTCAGTTACGGTGATGCCATGTTCATCACCCGCAATCCGGCGCCACGCGGGCCCGAGGATCAAGCATGAGTCGCACCTGTCGAATGTCCTTCGAACTGCTGGCCACCGACGGCAAGGCCCGTCGTGGTCGCATCACCTTCCCACGTGGCACCGTGGAAACCCCGGCATTCATGCCGGTGGGTACCTATGGCACGGTCAAGGGCATGCTGCCACGCGATATCGAGGCCATCGGCGCCGAGATGATCCTCGGCAACACCTTCCATCTGTGGCTGCGTCCAGGCACCGAGGTGATCAAGAAGCACAACGGCCTGCACGATTTCATGCAGTGGAAAGGCCCGATCCTCACCGACTCCGGTGGTTTCCAGGTATTCAGCCTGGGTGCCATGCGCAAGATCAAGGAAGAGGGCGTGACCTTCGCTTCGCCGGTCGATGGTTCCAAGGTGTTCATGGGCCCGGAAGAGTCGATGCAGGTTCAGCGTGACCTGGGCTCGGACGTGGTAATGATCTTCGACGAGTGCACCCCGTACCCGGCCGAGCACGATGTGGCACGCACTTCCATGGAGCTGTCGCTGCGCTGGGCCCAGCGCTCGAAGAACGCCCATGCCGACAACACCGCCGCGCTGTTCGGCATTGTCCAGGGCGGCATGTACCAGGACCTGCGCATGCGCTCGCTGGAAGGCCTGGAAAACATCGGTTTCGACGGCCTGGCCATTGGCGGCCTGTCGGTGGGCGAGCCCAAGCACGAAATGATCAAGGTGCTGGATTACCTGCCGGACCAGATGCCTGCTGACAAACCTCGTTACCTTATGGGGGTAGGCAAACCGGAAGATCTCGTTGAGGGTGTGCGCCGCGGCGTCGACATGTTCGACTGCGTGATGCCGACGCGTAACGCGCGCAACGGTCATCTGTTCGTCGATACAGGGGTGATCAAGATCCGCAATGCGTTCCATCGTCACGATGAATCGCCGCTGGATCCGACCTGTGACTGCTATACCTGCACCAACTTCTCGCGCGCCTATCTCCATCATCTGGACAAATGCGGCGAAATGCTGAGCAGCATGCTGAATACCATCCACAACTTGCGCCATTATCAGCGCTTGATGGCCGGTTTACGCGAGGCTATTCAACAGGGTAAATTGGCCGCCTTTGTCGACGCCTTCTACGCCAAGCGCGGGCTTCCTGTACCGCCCTTGGACTGACTGTCCGCATCCATTATTAGAAAATTACATTAGGAGTGCCCAATGAGCTTCTTCATCCCCGCCGCATACGCGGACGCTGCAGCACCTGCCGCTGGCCCAGCCGGTACCGGCTTCGAGTGGATTTTCCTGGTCGGTTTCCTGGTCATCTTCTACCTGATGATCTGGCGCCCGCAGGCCAAGCGCGCAAAAGAGCAGAAGAACCTGCTGAGCAACTTGCAGAAAGGTGACGAAGTTGTCACCAACGGCGGCATCGCCGGCAAGATCGTCAAGGTTTCCGATGACTTCGTGGTGCTGGAAGTGTCCGACACTGTCGAACTGAAGTTCCAGAAGGGTGCCATTGCTGCGACCCTGCCAAAAGGTACGCTCAAGGCTATCTGAGTTACCGGTTTTATTTTCCAGTCGGGGCGCGCAACGCGCCCCGCGTCTTGAACGGGCGGCGTGATGCTGAACAAATATCCTCTGTGGAAATATGCACTGATCGTGCTGGTACTGGTGGTCGGTTTCATTTATTCCGCTCCCAACCTCTACCCGGATGACCCGGCGGTACAGATCAGCGGTGCCAGCTCGGCGCTGCAGGTGAATCAGGCCGACCTCGATCGCGTCAGCAAGGCGCTGGTCGATGCCAAGATCGCTGTCAAGGGCGCAAGCCTGGGTGAAAAGGGCAGCGGGCTGATCCGCCTGACCAATCAGGAAGACCAGTTGCCAGCCAAGGATGTCGTGCGCAAGGCACTGGGCGATGATTACGTCGTGGCCCTGAACCTGGCCCAGACTACCCCGCAATGGCTGCGCAACCTGGGCGCAAGCCCGATGAAACTGGGCCTGGACCTGTCTGGTGGTGTGCACTTCCTGCTGGAAGTGGACATGGACAAGGCCATGACTGCCCGCATGAAAGTCTACGAAGGCGAGGTCAAGACCTTGCTGCGCAAAGAGCGCGTCCGCTACCGCAGCCTGCCTCAGCAGGATGGCGGCATCATGCTGGGCTTCGCTGACGATGCCACCCGCGAACAGGCACGTGCCCTGATCCGCAAGAATTTCAATGATTTCGACCTGACCACCACCGAGCGCAACGAGCTTGCGGTGCTGCGTCTGGCGCTGACCCAGGCGAAAGTCGCCGAGATCCGCGAATACTCGATCAAGCAGAACCTCACCACCGTACGCAACCGCGTGAACGAGCTGGGTGTGGCAGAGCCCCTGGTACAGCGCCAGGGCGCCAACCGTATCGTGGTCGAGCTGCCTGGCGTGCAGGACACTGCCGAAGCCAAGCGTATCCTCGGTAAAACGGCCAACCTGGAGTTCCGCTTCGGTGCTGAACCAGGTGCCTCCAAAGCCACTACCGAGGTGTTCGAGTTCCGTGAGGGCGGCCGCTCCGCCGCAGTCGAGCGGGGCCTGATCATCACCGGTGACCAGGTCACCGACGCCCAGGCCAGTTTTGACGAGCATGGTAGCCCGCAGGTGAACATCCGTCTGGATGGTCACGGTGGCGAGCTGATGAGCCGCGCAACGCGCAGCAACGTTGGCCGTAGCATGGCGGTGATCTTCATCGAGCAGAAGCCAGTCACCCGTTACGTCAAGCAGACTGTCGGGGGCGTCGAGAAGGACGTTGCCGTACAAAGCTTCGTCGAAGAGAAGAAAATCATCAGCCTGGCGACCATCCAGTCGCCGCTGGGCAGCCAGTTCCGCATCACCGGCCTGAACGGCCAGGGTGAATCGTCGGAACTGGCATTGCTGCTGCGTGCCGGTGGCCTGGCCGCGCCAATGTACTTCGCTGAAGAACGTACCATTGGCCCAAGCCTGGGTGCCGATAACATCACCAAGGGTATCAACGCGTCGCTGTGGGGCATGCTGTTCGTCTCGCTGTTCATCATCGCCATCTACCGCGCCTTCGGCGTGCTGGCCACCATCGCCCTGGCGGGCAACATGGTGCTGCTGCTGGCGTTGATGTCGCTGCTGGGGGCGACCCTGACCCTGCCGGGTATTGCCGGCATCGTGTTGACCATGGGTATGGCGGTGGACGCCAACGTGCTGATCTTCTCGCGTATTCGCGAAGAAATCGCGGCTGGCATGTCGGTGCAGCGCGCCATCCACGAAGGCTTCAATCGCGCCTACTCGGCAATCGTCGACGCCAACCTGACCACCCTGTTGGTCGGCGGCATCCTGTTTGCCATGGGTACCGGCCCGGTCAAAGGCTTTGCGGTCACCATGTCCCTCGGGATTTTCACCTCGATGTTCACTGCCATCATGGTGACCCGTGCATTGGTCAACCTGACCTGTGGCGGGCGTGACATCAAGAAGCTGTGGGTTTGAGGGAGCTGCGATGAAAACCATCAATTTCATGGGCGTGCGCAATGTCGCGTTCGCCGTCACCGTGCTCCTCACCGTGTTGGCGCTGTTCAGCTGGTGGCAAAAGGGCCTGAACTTCGGGCTGGACTTCACCGGGGGCACGCTGATCGAGCTGACCTACGAGCGCCCGGCCGACGTCAAGGCTGTGCGTGCCGAGTTGGTCGAATCCGGCTTCAACGAGGCCGTGGTGCAGAGCTTCGGTGCTACCACTGACCTGCTTGTGCGCATGCCTGGCGACGATCCCATGCTGGGTAACAAGGTAGCTGAAGCCCTGCAGAAGGCCGGAGGTGACAACCCGGCGAAGGTCAAGCGTGTCGAGTTCGTCGGCCCTCAGGTGGGTGAAGAGCTGCGTGACCAGGGTGGCATAGGCATGTTGCTGGCCTTGGGCGGCATCCTCATCTACCTGGCGTTCCGTTTCCAGTGGAAGTTCGCCGTGGGGGCGATCGTTTCGCTGATCCACGACGTGGTGGTAACGCTGGGTATCCTGTCGTTCTTCCAGATCACCTTCGACCTGACGGTGCTGGCGGCGGTGCTGGCGATCATCGGTTACTCGCTGAACGACACCATCGTTGTGTTCGACCGGGTACGTGAAAACTTCCGCGTCATGCGCAAGGCCTCGTTGATCGAGAACATCAACGTATCCACCACCCAGACCCTGCTGCGTACCGTCGCCACTTCGGTTTCGACCTTGCTGGCCATTGCCGCGCTGCTGTTCTTCGGGGGTGACAACCTGTTCGGTTTCTCGTTGGCCCTGTTCATTGGTGTCATGGCCGGTACCTACTCGTCGATCTATATCGCCAACGTGGTACTGATCTGGCTGAACCTGAGCAGCGAGGATCTCATTCCGCCGGTCAAGGCCGAAGGTGTGGACGAACGTCCGTAGGTTTTTCCTGCGCCGTTTGGCGATGAAAAGGCGCGAGTGTTGAACTCGCGCCTTTTTTTTTGCTCCAAGGCTGGGAGAAGCGCGGGTTCACACCCGCTGGTACGATCAGGAGGTTCACGTGAATAAATCAATGCTGGTGGGTGCGGTGCTGGGTGCTGTCGGTGTAACTGCCGGAGGTGCTGTGGCGACCTACAGCTTGGTGAACAAAGGCCCCGAAGTCGCCCAGGTGACTGACGTGCAGCCGATCAAGCAGCAGGTGAAAACCCCGCGTGAAGTTTGCAAGGACGTGACTGTGACGCGCCAGGCGCCGGTCAAGGATCAACACCAGATTGCCGGTACCGTAGTCGGTGCGTTGGCAGGTGGTCTGTTGGGTAACCAGATTGGTGGCGGTACCGGCAAGAAGATTGCCACGGTGGCCGGTGCGGTCGGTGGTGGTTATGCGGGTAACAAGGTGCAGGAAGGCATGCAGGAGCGTGATACCTACACGACCACGCAAACCCGCTGCAACACGGTCAACGACATCAGTGAGAAGGTGGTGGGCTACAATGTGACCTATTCCATCGGTGATCAGGTAGGCAAGGTGAAGATGGATCGCGAGCCGGGATCGACCATTCCGCTGGACAAGAATGGCAAGCTGATTCTGAGCGAAGCGGGTCAGTGATTTGCGGTGTCTGTGCCGGCCTCTTCACGGGTAAACCCGATCCTACAGGGGCAATGCGATCCATGTAGGAGCGGGTTGACCCGCGAAGAGGCCGGTACAGGCCACGCAAAACCACCAGGCACAAAAAAAGCACCTCAAGAGGTGCTTTTTGTTTGCCGGCAATCTGCGCTTAGCGCTTCATGCTTTCTGGCAGGTGCGGCTGGATGGCAGTCAGTACCGCCTTGAAGCACTTGATGTTGCCTGCAACGATGTGGCCTTTGTCGAGGAAGTCGTGGCCGCCGTTGAAGTCGCTCACCAAACCACCGGCTTCCTGGATCAGCAATACGCCAGCTGCCATGTCCCATTCGGACAGGCCCGACTCCCAGAAGGCGTCGAAGCGGCCAGCAGCCACATAGGCCAGGTCCAGGCTGGCGGAGCCGGCGCGGCGGATGCCGGCGGTCTGGCCGGTCAAGGCGCGGAACATGCCCAGGTAGTTGTCCATGTCCGCCATCTGGCCATCACGGAACGGGAAGCCGGTGCCCAGCAGGGCGCCTTCCAGGCTTGTGCGCGAGCTGACGCGCAGGCGGCGGCCATTGAGTTGGGCGCCACGGCCACGGCTGGCGGTGAATTCTTCCTGGCGAACCGGGTCGACGATCACGGCGTGCTCAAGGCGGCCGCGGTATTTGCAGGCGATGCTGACGGCGAAGTGCGGGATGCCGCGCAGGAAGTTGGTGGTGCCGTCCAGCGGATCGATGATCCACAGGTAATCTTTGCCTTCTTCGCCGCTACCCGCGTGCAGGCCGGTTTCCTCGCCCTGGATGGAGTGGTTCGGGTAGGCCTTGCGCAGGGCGTTGACGATGCTCTGCTCGGCGGCGCGATCGACTTCGGAAACGTAGTCCTTGGCCTCTTTCTCATCGACCTTGATGCTATCCAGGCGTTCGATGGAGCGGAAAATCAGTTCACTGGCGCTGCGAGCGGCGCGCAGGGCGATATTCAGCATAGGCTGCATGGGCGGGTCACCTGGAGATGTTAAAGAAGAAAGCCGATCATTCTAGCAGAAAACTTTGGCGGCAGAAGTGTCACATTTGCTTTCATGGCGTTACGTCTGTCGGTTCTGTAAGATCGAAGGCCCTGATTCCTGCATCTGTGAGCACAACACCTTGCTGCAAAATATTCGTGTTGTTCTGGTCAATACCAGCCACCCCGGCAATATCGGCGGCGCTGCACGTGCCATGAAAAACATGGGCTTGTCGCGTCTGGTGCTGGTGCAGCCGAAAGAATTCCCCGCCGTGGATGCCAGTGCCCGTGCTTCGGGCGCCGACGATGTGCTGGACAATGCCCAGGTGGTCGACAGCCTCGAACAGGCGCTGGTCGGCTGCAACCTGGTGATGGGCACCAGCGCCCGCGAGCGCAGCATTCCCTGGCCGTTGATCGGCCCGCGTGAATGCGGTGCCAAGGCGGTGGAGCATGCCAATGGCGGCGAGGAAATCGCCCTGGTGTTCGGGCGCGAGCACGCCGGCCTGACCAACGAAGAACTGCAGCGATGTCACTTCCACGTGCACATTCCCTCCAACCCCGACTTCAGCTCGCTGAACCTGGCGGCTGCCGTGCAGGTGCTCTCCTACGAGGTGCGCATGGCCTGGCTGGCTGCCGGTGAAGCGCCGGGCAAAGTCGAGAAGGTTGACGCCGCTGAGCTGGCGACCATGGATGAAATGGAGCTGTTCTACGACCACCTGGAGAAAACCCTGGTGGGCATCGGCTTCCTCGACCCCGAAAAGCCCAAGCACCTGATGCCGCGCTTGCGCCGGCTGTATGGGCGGGTGGCGGTCGAGCGTTCGGAAATGAGCATTTTGCGCGGCATCCTCACCGAGACCCAGAAAGTGGTCCGGGGCGAGCCGCATAAACGGAAGGACTGACAGATGTTCGAACGCCTGCGTGAAGATATTCAAAGCGTATTCCACCGTGACCCGGCTGCACGCAATGCCTTCGAGGTGCTCACCTGCTACCCCGGCATGCATGCCATCTGGCTGCACCGCCTGGGCAATGCCCTGTGGAGGCGTGATTTCAAATGGCTGGCCCGGCTGGTGTCGAACTTCGGTCGCTGGCTGACCGGTATCGAAATCCACCCTGGCGCCACCATTGGCCGGCGCTTTTTCATCGACCACGGTATGGGCATCGTCATTGGCGAAACCGCCGAGATCGGCGATGACGTCACCCTGTACCAGGGGGTGACGCTCGGTGGCACCAGCTGGAACAAGGGCAAGCGCCACCCCACCTTGGAGAACGGCGTGGTGGTAGGGGCGGGTGCCAAGGTGCTGGGGCCTTTCACGGTCGGCGCCGGCGCCAAGATCGGTTCCAATGCGGTGGTCACCAAGGCGGTGCCGGCCGGGGCCACGGCGGTAGGCATTCCGGGGCGGATCATCGTCAAGAGCGAGGACGCTGAAGTTGAAGCCAAGCGTAAGGCAATGGCCGAGAAGATCGGCTTCGACGCCTATGGTGTCAGTGGCGACATGCCCGACCCGGTGGCGCGGGCCATCGGCCAGATGCTCGATCACCTGCAGGCCGTCGACGAACGGTTGGAGGGTATGTGTGGCGCGCTGACCAAGATGGGCAGTGACTATTGTGCCAAGGAACTGCCGGCCTTGCCGGAGGACGACTTCAGCGAGGCTGCCCAGGTGGCCCAGCGCGACACTCAGCCGCATTGATCGCGCCGCACTGAAGTCATGGTGGCATGCGGGGCGTGTGCTCACGCCCCTCGTCTGCTACAATCGCGCCCGCCTCCCAGATGCAATCCCGACTAAAGCAGTAGGTCTAATAGTTGACTTAAATGCTCGGGAATCGCATACTCGCACACATCCTGAAACTCCCGTGGTACCCAATAGCCATGCGACTGACTACCAAAGGCCGATACGCCGTGACCGCCATGCTCGACCTGGCGTTGCACGCGAAGCATGGGCCGGTGTCTTTGGCCGATATTTCCGAGCGCCAGGGCATTTCCCTCTCTTATCTGGAGCAGCTGTTCGCCAAGCTGCGCCGCAGCAGCCTGGTTTCCAGTGTGCGCGGTCCAGGCGGTGGCTACCAGCTGTCGCGGGGCATGGAAACCATCCAGGTGGCCCAGGTTATCGACGCGGTCAACGAATCGGTCGACGCCACCCGCTGCCAGGGGCTCGGTGACTGCCATGCCGGTGATACCTGCCTGACCCACCACCTGTGGTGCGACCTCAGCCAGCAGATCCATGAATTCCTCAGCGGCATAAGCCTGGCCGACCTCGTCAAGCGCCGTGATGTGCAGGAAGTCGCCCAGCGCCAGGACCTGCGCCGTGTCGCAGGACGAACCGCCCAGCTGGACAAGATTGAGACGTCTGCCGTCGATTGACCCCCTGGGACGACGAGCGACGCCACCGCCTGATAGGAGAGACAAATGAAGTTGCCGATCTACCTTGATTACTCTGCGACCACTCCGGTCGACCCACGCGTGGCCCAGAAGATGGCCGACTGCCTGCTGGTCGACGGGAACTTCGGTAACCCGGCCTCGCGCTCCCACGTCTTTGGCTGGAAGGCCGAGGAAGCGGTGGAGAACGGTCGTCGTCAGGTTGCCGAGCTGATCAACGCCGATCCGCGCGAAATCGTCTGGACCAGCGGTGCCACCGAGTCCGACAACCTCGCGCTCAAAGGTGTCGCGCACTTCTATCAGACCAAGGGCAAGCACATCATTACCTCCAAGATCGAGCACAAGGCGGTCCTGGATACCGCTCGCCAGCTGGAACGCGAAGGTTTTGAAGTCACTTACCTGGAGCCAGGCGAAGACGGCATCGTCACCCCGGCCATGGTAGAAGCGGTGCTGCGCGACGACACCATCCTGGTCTCGCTGATGCATGTGAACAACGAAGTCGGCTCGATCAACGACATTGCCGCCATCGGTGAACTGACCCGTTCGCGCGGCGTACTGTTCCATGTCGACGCCGCCCAGTCGGCCGGCAAGGTCGAAATCGACCTGCAAAAGCTGAAAGTCGACCTGATGTCGTTCTCGGCGCACAAGGTCTATGGCCCGAAAGGCATCGGCGCGCTGTACGTCAGTCGCAAGCCGCGTGTACGTCTTGAAGCCATCATTCACGGCGGCGGTCATGAGCGCGGCATGCGTTCGGGCACCCTGCCGACCCACCAGATCGTCGGCATGGGCGAAGCCTTCGCCATTGCCAAACAGGAAATGGTTGCAGAAAACGCACGCATCAAGGCCCTGAGCGACCGCTTCTTCAAGCAGGTCTCAAACCTTGAAGAGCTGTACGTCAATGGCAGCCAGACTGCGCGTGTACCGCACAACCTGAACCTGAGCTTCAACTACGTCGAAGGCGAATCGCTGCTGATGTCGCTGAAAGACATCGCCGTATCGTCCGGTTCGGCCTGTACCTCCGCGTCGCTCGAGCCGTCCTACGTACTGCGTGCTCTGGGCCGCAACGACGAGCTGGCGCACAGCTCGATCCGCTTCTCCTTCGGCCGTTTCACCACCGAAGAAGAAGTCGACTACGCCGCGCAGAAAGTCTGCGAGGCCGTCAATAAACTGCGTGAGCTGTCGCCGCTGTGGGATATGTACAAAGACGGCGTTGACATCTCCAAGATCGAGTGGGCCGCCCACTAAGCAGTCGCCGGCAAGAGCGGCTCCCTGATGAGGAAGGAATTGCACCATGGCATACAGTGAAAAGGTCATCGACCACTACGAAAACCCGCGCAACGTCGGCAAGATGAATGCCGAAGACCCGGATGTCGGCACCGGCATGGTCGGCGCCCCGGCCTGCGGTGACGTGATGCGTCTGCAGATCAAGGTCAACGAGCAGGGCGTTATCGAAGACGCCAAGTTCAAGACCTACGGCTGCGGTTCGGCCATCGCGTCCAGCTCCCTCGCCACCGAGTGGATGAAGGGCAAGACCCTGGATGAGGCCGAAACCATCAAGAATACCCAACTGGCCGAAGAGCTGGCGTTGCCGCCGGTCAAGATCCACTGCTCGGTACTCGCCGAAGATGCCATCAAGGCAGCCGTACGCGACTACAAGCAGAAGAAAGGCTTGATCTAAGTCGCCTGTTGCAAGGTAAGGAGTTCTGATGGCTATCAGCATGACAGAAGCCGCCGCCAACCACATTCGCCGCTCCCTCGACGGGCGCGGCAAAGGTGAGGGCATTCGCCTGGGCGTGCGCACCACCGGTTGCTCGGGTCTGGCCTACGTGCTGGAATTCGTCGACGAACTGGCGGACGAAGACCAGGTGTTCGAAAACCATGGCGTCAAGGTGATCATCGATCCCAAGAGCCTGGTCTACCTCGATGGCACCGAACTGGATTTCGTCAAGGAAGGGTTGAACGAAGGCTTCAAGTTCAACAACCCCAACGTGCGCGGTGAGTGTGGCTGCGGCGAAAGCTTCAACGTTTGAGGCTGGCTGTGGGTACTCCTTGTCATTACGCATTGTTTGACCTCCAGCCAAGCTTCCGTCTGGATCTCGACAAGCTGGCCACTCGCTATCGCGAGCTGGCCCGCGAAGTCCATCCTGATCGCTTTGCCGACGCCTCCGAGCGTGAGCAGCGTATAGCGCTGGAAAAATCCGCGGCCCTCAACGACGCTTACCAGACGCTGCGCAGTGCGCCGCGTCGCGCGCGCTACCTGCTGGCCATCAGCGGCCACGAAGTGCCCCAGGAGGTCACGGTCCACGACCCTGACTTCCTGCTGCAGCAGATGCAGTGGCGTGAAGAGCTCGAAGAACTGCAGGATGAAGCCGACCTTGACGGTGTCGGCGTGTTCAAGAAGCGCCTGAAGGCCGCCCAGGACACGCTGAATGAGGACTTTGCCGGCTGCTGGGATGCCCCGGGCGAGCGCGACAAGGCTGAACGCCTGATGCGCCGCATGCAGTTCCTCGACAAGCTCGCCCAAGAAGTGCGCCAACTGGAAGAGCGCCTCGACGATTAACCCCGGTGCTGCCCGTGATGGCACCTAAGGTATTCAGATAAGCATGGCCCTACTGCAGATTGCCGAACCCGGTCAAAGCCCTCAGCCGCACCAGCGCCGCCTGGCGGTTGGAATCGACCTGGGCACCACCAACTCAATGGTCGCTGCACTGCGCAGCGGCCGTAGCGAGCCCCTGCCCGACGCGCAGGGTAACGTCATTCTGCCGTCCGCGGTGCGCTACCTCGAAGGGCGCAACGAAGTGGGGCAGGCCGCGCGTGATGCTGCCTCCAGCGACCCGTTGAACACCGTGCTGTCGGTCAAGCGCCTGATGGGGCGCGGCTTGGCCGACGTCAAGCAGCTGGGCGAGCAACTGCCATACCGCTTTGTGGGTGGTGAATCGCACATGCCGTTCATCGACACCGTGCAGGGGCCGAAAAGCCCTGTGGAAGTGTCAGCCGACATCCTGAAGGTGTTGCGCGAACGGGCCGAAGCCACCTTGGGTGGCGAGCTGGTAGGTGCGGTGATCACCGTGCCGGCCTATTTCGATGACGCCCAACGTCAGGCTACCAAAGACGCAGCGCGTCTGGCCGGCCTGAACGTGCTGCGCCTGCTCAACGAACCGACTGCGGCCGCCGTAGCCTACGGCCTGGACCAGAACGCCGAAGGCGTGGTGGCCATCTATGATCTGGGCGGCGGTACTTTCGATATTTCCATCCTGCGCCTGACCGCTGGCGTATTCGAAGTGCTGGCCACCGGCGGTGATACCGCCTTGGGTGGTGACGACTTCGACCATGCTATTGCCGGCTGGATCATCGAGCAGGCTGGCCTGTCGTCCGATCTGGACCCAGCTACCCAGCGCGCGCTGCTGCAAACCGCCTGCGCCGCCAAGGAAGCCCTGACCGACGCTGATGTGGTCAACGTCAGTCACGGTGCCTGGCACGGTGAGCTGACCCGCAGCGCCTTCGAAGCCATGATCGAACCACTGGTTGCCCGCAGCCTGAAGGCTTGCCGCCGCGCCGTGCGCGACAGTGGCGTTGAGCTGGAAGAAGTCAGCGCCGTGGTCATGGTCGGTGGTTCGACCCGCGTGCCGCGTGTGCGTGAGGCCGTGGGCGCGCTGTTCGGGCGCACCCCGCTGACCTCGATCGACCCAGACCAGGTGGTGGCCATCGGTGCCGCCATCCAGGCCGACACCCTGGCCGGCAACCGCCGCGAAGGTGGCGAGCTGCTGCTGCTCGATGTCATCCCGTTGTCGCTTGGTCTTGAAACCATGGGCGGGCTGATGGAGAAGGTGATCCCGCGTAACACCACCATTCCGGTGGCCCGCGCTCAGGAGTTCACCACTTACAAAGATGGTCAGTCGGCCATGATGATCCACGTACTGCAGGGCGAGCGCGAGCTGATCAGCGACTGCCGTTCGCTGGCCCGCTTCGAGCTGCGCGGCATCCCGGCCATGGTTGCCGGTGCTGCAAAAATCCGCGTCACCTTCCAGGTGGATGCCGATGGCCTGCTCAGCGTCGCTGCCCGCGAGCTGGGTTCGGGCGTGGAAGCCAGCATTCAGGTCAAGCCGTCCTACGGCCTGACCGATGGCGAAATCGCCCGCATGCTCAAGGACTCCTTCGAACACGCCGGTTCCGACAAGCACGCCCGCCAGCTGCGAGAGCATCAGGTAGATGGCGAGCGGCTGCTCGAGGCGGTACAGGGCGCCCTGGACGCCGACGGCGATCGCCTGCTCAGCAGTGACGAGCGCGACGCCATTGAATTCCAGATGCAAGAACTACGTGATTTGCTGGCCGGCACCGATGGCGCAGCCATCGAGCAACAGACCAAGCGTCTGTCGCAGGTGACCGATGCATTTGCCGCCCGTCGCCTTGATTCGACGGTCAAAGCCGCACTGGCCGGGCGCAACCTGAATGAGATCGAGGAGTAATCGATGCCGCTGGTGACATTCCTGCCGCATGAGAAGTTCTGCCCCGAGGGGCTGACCGTGGAGGTCAAGCCCGGGACCAACATCCTGGAGCTGGCCCACGACCATCACATCGAGATGGAAAGCGCCTGCGGCGGCGTCAAGGCCTGTACCACTTGCCACTGCATCGTGCGCAAGGGCTTCGATTCGCTCGAAGAGGCTGACGAGCTGGAAGAAGACATGCTGGACAAAGCCTGGGGCCTGGAAGCGCAATCGCGCCTGGGTTGCCAGGTTTTCGTCGCTGACGAAGACCTGACCATCGAGATCCCCAAGTATTCGCTCAACCATGCTGCCGAAGCACCGCACTGAGGGCCTGTACATGAGTCTGAAATGGGTTGATGTACTTGAGATCGCAATCCAGCTTGCAGAAAGCAAGCCTGAGGTCGATCCTCGTTATGTGAATTTCGTGGACCTGCACCGCTGGGTGCTGGCATTGCCAGAGTTCAGCGACGATCCGTCACGCGGCGGTGAGAAAGTGCTCGAGGCAATCCAGGCCGCCTGGATCGACGAAGCCGACTAAGCGTCACTTGCAGGTTAGGCAATCCCCCGGAACCCGCGTATAATTCGCGGGTTTAATTTTTCGTAACACTCATATTCTGGAGTTTTCCATGGCTGTTCAACGTACTTTCTCCATCATCAAGCCTGACGCTGTTGCCAAAAACGTCATCGGCAAGATCACCACTCGCTTCGAAGAAGCCGGCCTGAAAATCGTTGCCTCGAAAATGAAGCAACTGTCCAAAGCCGAAGCCGAAGGCTTCTACGCTGAGCACAGCGAGCGCGGCTTCTTCGGTGACCTGGTTGCCTTCATGACTTCCGGTCCGGTCGTTGTCCAGGTTCTGGAAGGCGAGAACGCCATCGCCAAGAACCGTGAGCTGATGGGTGCTACCAACCCTAAAGAAGCTGCTGCCGGCACCATCCGCGCTGACTTCGCCGAGTCGATCGACGCCAACGCCGTTCACGGTTCGGACTCCGAAGCTGCTGCTGCTCGCGAAATCGCTTACTTCTTCGCTGCTACCGAGGTAACCACTCGCTAAGCGAAAGCTTACGGGTGAGGGTGAATCCATGACGACATCTACTGGCAAAATCAACCTGTTGGGTCTGACCCAGCCGGAAATGGAACAATTCTTCGACTCTATTGGGGAGAAGCGCTTCCGTGCCGGCCAGGTGATGAAATGGATTCACCATTTTGGCGTGTCCGACTTTGCGGCCATGACCAACGTAGGCAAGGTCTTGCGCGAAAAGCTCGAGGCCGTTGCCGAAATTCGCCCACCGGAAGTGGTCAGTGAAGACATTTCCGCCGACGGCACCCGTAAATGGGTGATCCGCGTTGCCTCCGGCAGCTGCGTCGAGACCGTCTATATTCCAACCGACGACCGCGGCACCCTGTGCGTATCGTCGCAAGCCGGCTGTGCCCTGGACTGCAGCTTCTGCTCCACCGGCAAGCAAGGCTTCAACAGCAACCTCACGGCCGCCGAAGTGATCGGCCAGGTGTGGCTTGCCAACAAATCCTTCGGGACCGTTCCTGCCAAAGTCGACCGCGCGATTACCAACGTGGTCATGATGGGCATGGGCGAGCCCTTGCTGAACTTCGACAACGTCATTGCCGCCATGAAAATCATGATGGATGACCTTGGCTATGGCATTTCCAAGCGCCGTGTCACCTTGTCCACCTCGGGCGTGGTGCCGATGATCGACGAACTCGCCAAGCACATCGACGTGTCGCTGGCCCTGTCGCTGCATGCGCCGAACGACGAACTGCGCAACAAGCTGGTACCGATCAACAAGAAGTACCCGCTGAAGATGCTGCTGGAATCGTGCATGGGCTACATGTCCACCCTGGGCGGCAAGCGCGTGCTCACCGTCGAGTACACCCTGCTCAAGGACGTCAACGACCAGCCCGAGCATGCCGCGCAGATGATCGAACTGTTGCGCGATGTACCCTGCAAGATCAACCTGATCCCGTTCAACCCGTTCCCGCATTCGGGTTACGAGCGACCGAGCAACAACGCCATTCGTCGCTTCCAGGACCTGCTGCACCACGGTGGTTTCAACGTCACCACCCGTACCACGCGCGGCGACGACATCGACGCTGCCTGTGGCCAGCTGGTCGGCCAGGTCAATGACCGTACTCGCCGCAGTGAGCGCTACATCGCTGTTCGCCAGCTTTCTGCGGACGTCGAACTGCCAGACAGCGCCGCCAGCCACTGACAGGTACCTTGCCCATGAGCCTGCGTGCCGCGCTGTCGATCCTTGCGCTTTCGCTGCTGGCCGGCTGCGTGTCGGGCGGCGCGAGCGACCCCTTGGCCAGCCGCCAGGGCAGGGTGGAGGCAGGGCGGGCTTATGTGCAGCTTGGCTTGGGTTATTTGCAACAAGGTTTGACCGAACAGGCCAAGGCGCCGCTGGGAAAGGCCCTGGCGCTGGATGACCAGGATGTCGACGCGCACGCCGCCCTGGCGGTAGTGTTTCAAGCCCAAGGCGAGCCGGCGTTAGCCGAAGCACATTTTCGCAAGGCCTTGCAGATAAGCCGCGGTGACACGCGAATTCGCAACAATTACGGTAGTTTCCTTTATGCTCAGGGGCGATTTGCCGAGGCCAAGCAGATGTTTCGCCTGGCCAGTGCCGATACCCTGTATCCTGAGCGTTCACGCGTGTACGAGAATCTGGGCCTGACCGCCCTGAAGCTCGAACGCCGCGATCAGGCGCACGCGTATCTGTTGAAAGCGTTACAACTCAACCAGCGGCAACCAAAAGCGTTGCTGGAAATGGCTGAGTTGTCCTACGAAAACAGGCATTATGTGCCGGCTCGGGACTACTACGATCGTTTCAGCCAGTTGAGCGACCACGACGCCCGTAGCCTGCTGCTGGGCAGCCGCCTTGCCAGGGTGTTCGACGAGCAGGGCACACTGGCCGAATTGGGCCAGCAATTACAACGACTTTATCCCGGTACGCCGGAATATCAGCAATACCTGTCGGAGCAACGATGAACGCCGCGCATCCCGAAGTAGCAGTAGCGCCTGGCCAGAACCCCGGTGAGCTTTTGCGCCTGGCCCGTGAGAAACGGGACTGGTCTCAAGCCGAGGTGGCCCGCAAGCTCAACCTCACTGTCAGTTCGTTGAACCACGTGGAAACCGGCGCCTTCGACAAGCTGCCCGGGCATACTTTCGCTCGTGGCTACATTCGCGCCTACGCCAAGCTGATGGACCTCGACCAGGCCGCCCTGGTAGATGCCTTCGACCGCTACACCGGTACCCACGCCAAAGGCAGCGACGTGCATTCGCTGGGCCGTATCGAAGAGCCTGTGCGGTTGTCGCACAACATCCTGCGCGGCGTCAGCCTGCTGTTGCTGGTGGCTGTGGTCGGTGGTGGCTTTTTCTGGTGGCAGGACCAGGGCAGCCTGCGGGGCAAGGAGCTGGCGAAGATTGCCCTGGAGCACGTCGAGGTCGAAAGCGCCGACGGCACCACACAGATTCACCCGCTCGATGAGCCTGAAGACCAGGCCGTTTCCGCTGGGCAGCAACCTGAAAGCGCGCCGCTGGCGCTGGAGCAGGGCGCTGCCGAGCAGCATGCTGCCGCTGAACAGGCGCCGGTAAGCTCTGAGGCAGTCATTGCCACAGCGCCTGCGCCAGCACAACAAGCGCCTGTGCAACCCGCACCTGCTGCTTCGCCTGCACCGGTTACTCCTCCGGTACAGGCCACTGCTGCGCCGGCACCTGCACCTGCACCTGCACCGGCCGTGGCGGCCGTCGAGCCTGCCGCGGTGCCAGCAGGCAGCGCCAAGGTCGCCATCCAGTTCACCGCCGATTGCTGGACCCAGGTCAGCGACGGCAACGGCAAGGTGCTGTTCAGCGCCATCAAGCGCAAGGGGGACAACCTCGAGCTGACCGGCAAGCCGCCATTCGCGGTACGCCTGGGCTTTGCCCGGGGCGCCCAGGTCAGCTACAACGGCCAGGCCGTCGATGTTGCCCCGTTCACCAGTGGCGAGACCGCTCGCCTGAAGTTGGGACAGTAAGTCATGCACGGCGAATCTCCGATCAAACGTCGCGAATCCCGCAAAATCTGGGTTGGCAATGTGCCGGTGGGTGGTGATGCGCCCATCGCGGTGCAGAGCATGACCAACACCGACACCAACGATGTCGCTGCCACCGTGGCGCAAATCCAGCGTCTGGTCGATGCCGGCGTGGACATCGTGCGGGTCTCGGTGCCGGACATGGACGCGGCCGAAGCGTTTGGCAAGATCAAGCAACGGGTCAGCGTGCCGCTGGTCGCCGACATCCATTTCGACTACAAGATCGCCCTGCGTGTTGCCGAACTGGGCGTTGATTGCCTGCGGATCAACCCGGGCAACATCGGCCGTGAAGACCGCGTGCGCGCGGTGGTCGATGCTGCCCGCGACCGCGGCATTCCGATTCGTATCGGGGTCAACGCCGGTTCGCTGGAAAAAGACCTGCAGAAGAAGTACGGCGAACCGACCCCGGCCGCGCTGGTCGAGTCGGCCCTGCGCCACGTCGAGCATCTCGATCGCCTGGATTTCCAGGACTTCAAGGTCAGCGTCAAGGCCTCGGACGTGTTCATGGCTGTCGAAGCCTACCGTCTGCTGGCCAAGCAGATCGTGCAACCGCTGCACCTGGGCATCACTGAAGCCGGTGGCCTGCGTTCGGGCACCGTGAAGTCCGCCGTCGGCCTCGGTATGCTGCTGGCCGAAGGTATTGGCGATACCATCCGCATCTCGCTGGCGGCCGACCCGGTCGAAGAAGTGAAAGTCGGCTACGACATCCTCAAGTCGCTGCATCTGCGCTCGCGTGGCATCAACTTCATCGCCTGCCCAAGCTGCTCGCGGCAGAATTTCGATGTGGTCAAGACCATGAACGAGCTGGAAGGGCGTCTGGAAGACCTGCTGGTGCCGCTGGATGTGGCGGTGATCGGTTGCGTGGTCAACGGCCCGGGTGAAGCCAAGGAAGCCCATGTAGGCCTGACCGGCGGTACGCCGAACCTGATCTACATCGACGGCAAGCCGGCGCAGAAGCTGACCAATGACAACCTGGTCGATGAGCTTGAAAAACTCATCCGCCAGAAAGCGGCCGAAAAGGCCGAGGCCGACGCGGCGTTGATCGCTCGTGGCTGACACACAGAATTCGTAAGGACTTTTCGTGAGCAAATCGCTGCAAGCCATCCGTGGCATGAACGACATCCTGCCAGAACAGTCGCCGCTGTGGCGCTACTTCGAAGGCACCGTGGCCGGGCTGCTGGACACCTACGGGTACAGCCAGATCCGCACGCCGATCGTCGAGTTCACCGAGCTGTTCAAGCGCTCGATCGGTGAAGTGACCGACATCGTCGAAAAAGAGATGTACACCTTCGAGGACCGCAACGGTGATTCGCTGACCCTGCGCCCTGAAGGCACTGCGGCCTGCGTGCGAGCGGTGCTCGAGCACGGCATCACCGGCAACGGTCAGGTGCAGAAGCTGTGGTACATCGGCCAGATGTTCCGCCACGAGCGCCCACAGAAGGGCCGCTACCGCCAGTTCCACCAGATTGGCGTGGAAGTGTTCAACCTGGACGGCCCGGACATCGATGCCGAGCTGATCATGCTGACCTGGCGCCTGTGGGGCCTGCTGGGCATCCAGGACGCGGTCAAGCTGGAGCTCAACAGCCTGGGCACCAGTGAAGCCCGCGCACGCTACCGTGACGCGCTGGTCGAGTTCCTCTCGGCGCGCCTGGAGCAACTGGACGAAGACAGCCAGCGCCGCCTGAAGAGCAACCCGCTGCGCATCCTCGACAGCAAGGACCAGAACACCCAGGCGGTGCTGGTCGGAGCGCCGAAGCTGGAAGACTACCTGGACGAAGAGTCGCGTGTGCACTTCGAAGGCCTCAAGGCACGCCTGGACGCAGCCGGTATTCCGTTCGTGATCAACACCAAGCTGGTACGTGGCCTGGACTATTACAGCAAGACCGTGTTCGAGTGGGTAACCGACAAGCTCGGCGCCCAGGGCACGGTGTGCGCGGGTGGCCGTTACGACGGCCTGGTCGAACAGATGGGTGGCAAGCCGACCACTGGCGTTGGTTTCGCCATGGGCATCGAGCGCCTGATCCTGCTGTTGGAAACCTTGGGCAAGGTGCCGGAGTCCATCAGCCGCCAGATCGACGTTTACCTGTGCGCCTTTGGCGAACAGGCGGAGCTGGCTGGCCTGCGCCTGTCCGAAGGCCTGCGCGACCGCTTGCCGGGCCTGCGCCTGGCAGTCAACGCCGGTGGTGGCAGCTTCAAGAGCCAGTTCAAGAAAGCCGACAAGAGCGGTGCACTGTTCGCCCTGATCCTCGGCGACGACGAGCTGGCCAAGCAAGAAATCGGCTTGAAGCCCCTGCGTGGCCAGGGTGAACAACAGAACATTGCCTGGGATGCTCTTGCAGAGCACCTGGAAACCGCGATCGCGCAAGCGTAACGCGGTTCAACAAGCGAATAGGCGAAAAGGAGTATTGGGGTGTCGAGTACCGATGATGATGACCTGGCAGGCGTCAAGGACTGGTGGAGCCGCAACGGCAAGCCGCTGCTGACCGGTGCATTGCTGGCTGGCGTGGTGGTGTTGGGCTGGAATACCTGGCACAAGTACCAGAACAACCAGTCGCAAGGTGCCTCGCAGTTGTATCAGGCGTTGATTGAAACCAGCCTGACACCGACCGGCCAGCCGGACGCCACCAAGGTCGCGGAACTGGCCGGCAAGCTCAAGAGCGAGTTTGGCGGCACCGCTTACGCCCAGTACGGCAGCCTGTTCGTGGCCAAGGTCGCGGTCGACAGCGGCAAGCTCGATGACGCCGCAGCCGAGCTGAAAAGCGTGTTGGACAATCCGGCCGACGTCACCCTGGGCGAGATTTCGCGTCAGCGTCTGGCGCGCGTACTGGCAGCCCAGAACAAGGCCGAGGATGCCCTCAAGCTGCTCGACGGCGACGCCGATAAAGCCTTCCTGGCCAGCCGTGAAGAGTTGAAGGGTGACCTGCTGGTGCAGCTGGGTCGCACCAACGACGCGCACAGCGCTTACGAAAAAGCCAAGGCTGCGCTGTCCGATGACGCGGCGGTCGGTGGCCTGCAATTGAAGCTGGATGACCTGGCTAAAGGGGACGCGTAAGTGATCGGTTGGAAACATGCAGCAGTGCTGACCCTGGCCGTACTGGCCGCAGGTTGCAGCAGCAACAGCAAGAAGGAACTGCCCCCGGCCGAGCTGACCAAGTTCACCGAGGAAGTGGTGCTGAAGAAGCAGTGGAGCCGTTCGATCGGTGACGGCCAGGGTGAAACCTACAACACCCTGGTACCGGCCATCGAGAACGACCGTATCTACGCTTCCGACGTCAACGGCGAAGTCTTCGCCCTCGACCGCATCACCGGCGACGTGGTGTGGAAGAAGGACCTGGAGCTGCAGGTTTCCGGTGCAGTTGGCGTAGGCTATGGCCTGGTCATGCTCGGTACCCTCAAGGGTGAAGTCATTGCCCTGGACTCCAGCACCGGTGAGGAGCGTTGGCGCTCGCGCGTGACCAGCGAAGTGCTGGCCCCACCTGCCAACAACGGTGACGTGGTGGTGGTGCAGACCCAGGACGACCGCCTGATCGGCCTGGATGCCGCCACTGGCGACCGCCGTTGGATCTACGAAAACTCCCCGGCCGTGCTGACGCTGCGTGGTACCGGTGCGCCGATCGCCACCAACCGCCTGGCGGTTGCCGGCCTGTCCACCGGCAAAGTGGTCGCGGTTGACATCAACAACGGTGTGCCGGTGTGGGAAAGCCGCGTGGCCATCCCGAAGGGCCGTTCCGAGCTGGACCGTGTGGTTGATATCGACGGCGGCTTGTTGCTGTCTGGTGGTACCCTGTACGTCAGCACCTACCAGGGCCGTGTAGCGGGCCTGGACCTGGAAAGCGGCCGCGAGCTGTGGCAGCGCGATGCTTCCAGCTATGTGGGTGTCGCTCAGGGCTTCGGTAACGTCTACGTCAGCGAAGCCTCGGGTACCGTGGAAGGTGTGGATGAGCGCTCTTCCAGTGCCCTGTGGAGCAACGACAGCATGGCTCGCCGCCAGTTGACCGCCCCTGAAGTGTTCAGCAGCTACGTGGCTGTGGGTGACTTTGAAGGTTACCTGCACCTGCTGAGCCAGGTGGATGGCCGCTTCGTCGGCCGTGAGCGTATCGACAGCGATGGCCTGCGCGCCCGCCCACTTGTGGTCGGCGACACCATCTATGTCTTCGGCAACAGCGGCAAGCTCGAGGCACTGACCATCCGCTGAAGCTATGCTTGAAGCCTTGGCGGGCTTCAAGCCGCGGCGTAGGACACGCCGCCCAAACTCCGGCCGCTGCCTTGCAGCGGCCTTTGCATTTTCAAGAATTCGAGAGTGGAGAGCCGATGGTTCCCGTAATTGCTCTGGTGGGCCGCCCGAACGTCGGCAAATCCACCATGTTCAACCGCCTGACCAAGACCCGCGATGCCATCGTCGGTGACCTGTCGGGCCTGACCCGTGACCGCCAGTATGGTGATGCCAGCTGGCAGGGTCGTTCCTTCATCCTGATCGACACCGGTGGTATCACCGGTGACGAAGTGGGCATGGACGAGAAAATGGCCGAGCAGTCGCTCATGGCCATTGAAGAAGCCGACTATGTGCTGTTCCTGGTTGATGCCCGTGCGGGCATGACTGCAGCAGACCAGATGATCGCCGAGCACCTGCGCAAGCGGAACAAGGCGGCGATCCTGGTTGCCAACAAGATCGACAACATCGACCCCGACGTTGCCCGCGCCGAATTCTCGCCAATGGGCATGGGCAACGCCATTCCGGTGGCGGGCTCCCAGGGCCGTGGTATCAACGCCTTGATGGAGGCCGTGCTCGGTCACCTGCCGCGTGATGCCGAAGAAGAAGCCCTCGAACAGGACGTCGCTGAAGGTGAGGAAGCCGTGCGCATTCCTGGCCCAAGCGAGAAGGATGGCATCAAGATCGCCATCATCGGCCGTCCGAACGTTGGCAAGTCGACGCTGGTCAACCGCATGCTCGGCGAAGAGCGTGTGGTGGTCTACGACGAGCCGGGCACCACCCGTGACAGTATCTACATCCCGTTCGAGCGCGATGGCGAGAAGTACACCTTCATCGACACCGCCGGTGTGCGCAAGCGTGGCAAGATCCACGAGGAAGTCGAGAAGTTCTCGGTGGTGAAGACGCTGCAGGCGATCAAGGATGCCAACGTCGTCATCTTCGTCATGGATGCCCGCGAAGGTGTGGTCGACCATGACCTGAACCTGCTGGGCTTCGCCCTTGAAGCCGGTCGCGCCATCGTCATTGCCCTGAACAAGTGGGATGGCATGGAGCCGGGTGAGCGCGCCTACGTGAAGACCGAGCTGGAGCGCCGGCTGTTCTTCGTCGACTTTGCCGACATCCACTTCATTTCCGCGCTGCATGGCACGGGCGTGGGCAACTTGTACAAGTCGGTACAGGCTGCGTTCCAGTCCGCGGTCACCCGCTGGCCGACCAGCCGCCTGACGCAGATCCTCGAAGATGCCGTGAGCGAGCACCAGCCGCCGATGGTCAACGGTCGCCGCATCAAGCTGCGCTATGCCCACCTCGGCGGTGCCAACCCGCCACTGATCGTGATCCACGGCAACCAGACCGACAGCATTCCCAAGTCGTACTCGCGTTACCTGGAAAACACCTATCGCCGGGTGCTCAAGCTGGTCGGTACGCCGATCCGTATCGAGTACAAGGGGGGTGAGAACCCGTACGAGGGTAAGAAGAACACCCTTACCGATCGCCAGGTCAACAAGAAGCGCCGCCTGATGTCGCACCACAAGAAGGCCGAGAAGAAGCGTCGCGACAAACGCTAAGTAGCGCCATGTGGGGGCGGGCAAGGCTGCCCCCACAGACGCCCTTTGATCCAGAGCAATCCCCCTATTGTTTCAACCTTTTTCCTGACCGCTCGATCCGCTATGCTCGGACTCCACCCCGTGCCGGATGTACCCCAGGAAAGAGGGCTCCATGATCCGCAGCAAACTGCCGAATGTCGGCACGACCATCTTCACCACCATGTCCCAGCTCGCCGTGCAGACTGGCGCGCTCAACCTGTCCCAGGGCTTTCCTGACTTCAATGGCCCGCAGGCCCTGCTCGATGCAGTGGGCCGGCACGTGGCTGCCGGGCATAACCAGTATTCGCCCATGACCGGCCTGCCGGCCCTGCGCCAGCAGGTGGCGGCCAAGGTCGAGCGGTTGTATGGGGCAAGGGTGGATGCCGATCAGGAAGTGACTATCACTCCCGGCGCCACCGAGGCTATTTTCTGTGCCATCCAGGCGGTGGTGCATGCCGGTGACGAAGTGATCGTCTTCGACCCCTGCTACGACAGTTACGAGCCGTCCGTGGAGCTGGCCGGTGGTCGCTGTGTGCATGTGCAGTTGAGCGACGGCGACTTCCGTATCGACTGGCAGAAATTCAGCGATGCTTTGAGCCCGCGCACGCGCATGGTCATCCTCAACTCGCCACACAACCCCAGTGGCGCGCTGATCACCCGCGAAGACCTCGACCAGTTGGCCGCACTTATTGCCGACCGCGATATCTACCTGGTCAGCGATGAAGTGTACGAGCACCTGGTCTACGACGGCGTACGCCACGCCAGTGTGCTGGCCCATGAGCAGTTGTACTCACGTGCCTTCGTGGTCAGTTCCTTCGGCAAGACGTACCACGTTACCGGCTGGAAGACCGGTTACGTGATCGCACCGCCAGCCTTGAGCGCCGAGCTGCGCAAAGTGCACCAGTACGTCAACTTCTGTGGTGTGACGCCGCTGCAGTGTGCCTTGGCCGACTTCATGGCCGGGCACCCCGAGCATATTGATGAGTTGCCGGCCTTTTACCAGGCCAAGCGCGACCTGTTCTGCGGTTTGCTGGACGGCTCGCGTTTCAACTTTACCCGCACGACGGGCACTTATTTCCAGCTGGTGGACTATTCGCAAATCCGTCCGGACCTGAACGATGTCGACATGTCGCTGTGGCTGACGCGTGAGCACGGCGTGGCGACCATCCCGGTATCGGTGTTCTACCAGCAACCCATCCCCGAGCAACGCCTGGTACGCCTGTGCTTTGCCAAACGAGAGGAGACGCTGCGTCAGGCAGCGGAAAGACTATGCGCGATCTGAGTACACTGCCGAACCTGAAAGTCGCCCTGGTGCAAACCACCTTGGCCTGGCACGACCGTGAGGCCAACTACGCGCACTTCGAGGTGCTGCTGGAGCAGGTGGGCGAGGTTGACCTGGTAATCCTGCCGGAAATGTTTACCACCGGTTTTTCGATGCAATCGGAAAGCCTGTGCGAGCCGGAGAACGGTCCGACCTACAAATGGTTGAAGGCACAGGCGAAGAAGCACAACGCGGTGATTACCGGCAGTGTGATCATCCAGGCCGCCGATGGCAGCCACCGCAACCGCCTGTTGTGGGCGCGGCCGGACGGCGAGATTCTGCACTACGACAAGCGCCACCTTTTCCGCATGGCCGGTGAGCACAAACATTACACCCCAGGCGAGCGGCAGGTGCAGTTCGAGCTCAAGGGCTGGCGGATTCGCCCGCTGATCTGCTACGACCTGCGCTTCCCGGTGTGGAGCCGTGACGCCCAGGACACTGACCTACTGCTGTACACCGCCAACTGGCCGGCCGCGCGTCGCCAGCACTGGAACCGTCTGCTACCGGCGCGGGGGATCGAGAACCTGTGCTATGTGGCGGCGGTGAACCGGGTGGGCACGGACGGTAAAGGCTTTGCTTACTCTGGTGACAGCCAGGTGCTGGATTTCCAGGGCGAGAGCCTGCTCAGTGCCGGGGAGGCGGACGGGGTGTTCACTGCAGTACTGAGCGCGGCGGAACTGGCGGCGTACCGGGCCAAGTTCCCGGCCAACCTGGATGCCGATACCTTCGAGTTGCACTGACAGCAGGCCCGGCTTCTTCGCGGGCTTGCCCGCGAAAGGGCCGGCCCTGCCAGCCAATTTCCACCGGCCGTTCACCGTTGCCGCCGCCACCGTATTCGCGGGTAAACCCGCTCCTACACACGCATCGGCGGTTGGTCACAGGCCGTCGTAGGAGCGGGTTCACCCGCGAAAGGGCCGGCCCTGCTGGCCAATTTTCATGCGACGTTCACCATTGCCGCCGCTACCGTATTCGCGGGTAAACCCGCTCCTACACACGCATCGGCGGTTGGTCACAGGCCACCGTAGGAGCGGGTTCACCCGCGAAAGGGCCGGCCCTGCCAGCCAATTTCCACCGGCCGTTCACCGTTGCCACCGCCACCGTATTCGCGGGTAAACCCGCGCCTACACACGCATCGGCGGTTGGTCACAGGCCGTTGTAGGAGCGGGTTCACCCGCGAAAGGGCCGGCCCTGCCAGCCAATTTCCACCGGCCGTTCACCGTTGCCACCGCCACCGTATTCGCGGGTAAACCCGCTCCTACACACCGATCAATACACATCCCGCCGATACCGCCCATCCTCGATCAACTGCTGTACAGCAGCTTCACCCAGCATGCCTTTGAGCGCCGCATCCACCCCCGCCGCCATGCCTTGCAGGCTGCCGCAGACGTACACGCAAGCCCCGTCGGCCACCCAGCGCTTGAAGTCCTCGGCCTGCTCCAGCATCACGTCCTGCACATACACCTTCTCGGCCTGATCGCGCGAGAACGCCAGGTCCAGCCGTGCCAGGTCGCCGTTGTCCAGCCAAGCGTGCAGCTCATCGCCACACAGCAAGTCATGCGCCCGATTACGCTCGCCGAACAACAGCCAGTTGCGCTGCTCACCGGCATTGACCCGCGCGCGCAACAGGCTGCGAAGACCCGCCAGGCCAGTGCCGTTGCCGATCAGGATCATCGGCGCAGCGGCCTCAGGCAGATGGAAGCCACTGTTACGCCGCAGGCGCAGGCTCAGGGTGCCATTCATTGGCAGGTATTCGGTCAGCCAGCCAGAGCCCAAGCCAAGGCTGCCGTCGGGGTGGCGTTCCTGGCGCACGATCAGCTCCAGCACACCATCGCTGGCGATCGAGGCAATGGAGTACTCGCGGCAACCGATTGGCACCAGTGCATCGACCAGCGCTTGTGGCTGCAAGCCGATCAGGTGGTCGCGGCGCGTCGGCAGTTGGCGGCCTGCGAGTGCCTGGGCAAGGGTTTCGCTCAGGCCATTCACCTGCACCTGGCTGCTGGCGTCCAGCGCCATGCCCTTGAGGAACGCGTCGATCCGTGGCTGCCCATTCAGCGGCAGTACCTCTACCAGGTCGCCGGCTTCCCAGCTTGCAGGTTCTGCAGCCTGCAGGCCAAGCAGGTACACCGGTTGGCCTTGGCTGCCGGGGTTGAGCAGTTCGCGGCGCACCAGCGACCAGTTGGCAAAGGTTGGCGGCTGCCAGGCGGCCACCGGCTGGACACCGGTCAGTTGCGCCAGCTCCTGCTGCCATCGCTGCAGGGCGGCCTGGTCGGCGTTGTCCACTTCCACCGGGCTGAATGCACTGCTGGCACCGCGCTCCCCCAGCCACGCCTGGAGACGACGAGCGAAACCGCAGAAGTGCGGGTACTGACGATCACCGAGGGCGAGCAGGGCATAGTTGAGGTTGTTCAGTGCCCAAGGCTGGCCGAGCACCTTGCGCTCGAAGGCGCGAGCGCTGTCGGGCGCTTCGCCGTCGCCGAAGGTACTCACCACGAAGAGCGCGCGATGGGCCTGGCGCAAGTCGTTTTCACCCAGCTCGGCAAGGGCGCGCACCTGAACGGGCTGGCCAGCTGCCTGCAGCTGCTCGGCGCTCTGCCAGGCCAACTGTTCGGCAAAGCCACTCTGGCTGGCAAAGACGATCAGCCAGCCCTCGCCATTGCCGCTGTTGGCGACGTTGCCACGGGCTGCGCGCACCTGACGTTTCTTGCGGCGGCGGTCGAGGTACAGCAGCCAGCCGGTGACGAAGAACAACGGCATGGTGAGACTGGCGATGGTGACGATGATGCGCCCCGGCAAGCCGAAGTATTCGCCGACGTGCAAGGCGTAAACACTCTGCAGTAGCTGCGCCTTGAAGGACTTGTCGGTGTAGCGGTCGTGCTTTTTAACCTGGCCAGTGGCCGGGTCCAGCACCAGGTTATTGAAGGCACGCGGGTGCGCAGCGTTGTCGAGCAGGTAGAACAGGTTGGCCGGCTGACCACCAGCGGGCGGCAGGCGCAGGTTGTAGGTGGACAGGCCTGGGCCCGCGGCGTCCTTGAGGTTGGCCCAGATGGCGTCGTAGTCCACCACCAGCGGCGGCGCATTCCTGTCGACGTTCTGCGGCCCGTGCCGGCCACGGCCTTCACCCCGTTTTTGCTGCTGGCCCGCAGCCGGGGTGTCGGCCAGCAGTTTGTTCAGGCCTTCGCGGTACCACTCATAGGACCAGAACAGGCCGGTCAGGGCGAACAGAAGGTAGAACAGCAGGCACCAGGTACCTGCCACGGCGTGTAGGTCCCAGTTGAAGGCGCGGCCTTTCTTGGCCCAGTCGAAGGTCAGCCAGGTGCGCCAGTCCAGCGCTTTGCGCGGCCAGCGCAGGTACAGGCCGGACAGGCAGAAGAACACCAGCATCAGGGTGCAGGCCCCGGTGATTTGCCGGCCAGTATCGCCCATGGCGAGGAAGCGGTGCAGCTTGAGCATGAGGTTGAAGAAGCCTTGCCCGGCCGCTTCGCCCTTGAGTTCGCCGGTGTACGGGTCGGCATAGCGCAGCTCGCCACGGCGTTCGCCCGGTGCGGGCATGAAGAAGATCCGTGCAGCGTTGCCTTCGCGCACGTCGACCCACAGCATCGACACCTTGTCCTGTTGCTGGGCTTCGACCCGCTTAACCAGCTCGGCCGGCGGCAGCACGCCTTCGGCGCGTACTTCCACCTTGAGTACATCGGCATTGAATGCGCGCAGCAGTTCTTCCTGGAACGAGTACAGCGCCCCGGTAATGCCCATCAAGGCCAGCACCAGGCCAGCGGTGATGCCAAAGAACCAGTGCAATTGGAACAGCGTCTTCTTCACCACGTTTCTCACCTTGAGTTGCTACCGCGACCAGCGCGGCGTGCATTATGCCTTGATACGCAAAAGCCCCGCTCACGGGAATGAACGGGGCCGGGAGGGCTGCTTTTCGTGTTGTCTGTGCGGGCCTCTTCGCGGCTAAAGCCGCTCCTGCACCGGCAACGCAGGAGCGGCTTCAGCCGCGAAAGGGCCGGCACAGGCGCAGCCCTTCAACAGATCAACCCAACCCTGACATCAGAAGTGCACGCTGGTGGTCAACAGTGCCGTCCGCCCGGCCGCCTGGTTGGCGAAGTGGGTGGAGAAGGCCTTGTCGTAGTACACCTCGTTGGTCAGGTTCTGCACGTTCAGTTGCAGGTCGACGTTCTTGGTCAGCTTGTAGGCGGCCATGGCGTCGTAGCGTACGTAGCTGTCGACCATGGTGGTGTTGGCCACGCTGCCGTACACGTCATCCACGTAGAACGCACCACCGCCAACGGTCAGCTTTGGTGTGATCGAGTAGGTGGTCCACAGGCTGGCGCTGTTGTTTGGCGTGTTCGGCAGCTGGTTGCCGTCGTTGGCCTTGCCCACCGGGCCGCCGTCGATCTGGCGAGCCTGCATGTAGGTGTAGCCGGCGAACACCTGCCACCTGTCGGTCAGCTTGCCGCTGGCCGACAGTTCGATACCCTGCACGCGAGTTTCGCCGACGTTCTCGTAGGTAGTGGTGTCCACCTGAACGCGGGCGTTTTCCTTCTCAGTGCGGAAAAGCGCCGCTGCCAGCGACAAGCGTTCGTCCAGTAAGTCCCACTTGGTACCGATTTCGTAGTTGGTGGTTTCTTCTGGTTCCAGGTCGCTGCCCAGAATATTGCCGCTGCGGTCGGTTGTACCTGGCAGTGAGTTGGTCTCGGTACCTTCGCCGAGCATTGCGCCTGGCGGTGTCGCCGAGGTGGCGTAGGAAATATAGATGCTACCGTTCTCGGCTGGCTTCCACACCAGACCCAGCTGGCCCGTGAAGAATTCGCTTTTGTCGCGACCTTTGGTGGGTACGCCGTTCTTGTTCAAGACGGTTGCGCCGCTGGCGTCGTAGGTGCGGAACTTGGTATCGAAATGGTCGTAACGCAGGCCCATGTTCAGCAGCCATTGGGGTGTGAGCTCCAATGTGTCGAAGACATAGATCGCTCGGGTCTTGCCGCTGGTCTTGGTGCCGGCGTAGTTGCGCGAGACAGTGCCGTCCCAAGTGTCGTCCGGGTTAGGGTCGCTCAGTGAGGTGCAGCTACCACCATTGCCAGGCCCGGTGCAGGTGAGCTTGCTGTTTGGCGTGACGGTGTAGCTCTGGCGGTCGGATTCTTCCTTGGTGAGTTCGATACCGGTCGAGAAGTTATTTTTGAAACCGCCGACGAAGAACTCGCCGAACAGGTCGGTCTGGTTGGTGGTGGTGGCGGTGTTACCCACGCGGGTGTTGGCACGACGCCATACACCGTTGTTGTTCACGTTGCCGGCACTGTCATCCGGCTGGGTCAGCACGTAGTCTTGCATGCTGTTGCCGTGACGCAGGGTGTTCTTGATGGTCAGCGAGTCGGTCAGGTCGTGCTCGATGGCGAAAGTGGCGATGTCCACGCGGCTCTTGCGGAAGTCGCGACCGGTCAAGCCGTAGAAGTTGTCGCTGTCACCGCCATCGATCGGCTTGCTCGGGTGCGCCGAAGTACGGGCGGCGCTGCCAGTAACGGGGATGCTGTAAGGGATGCCCGAATCCGGCAGGTCGTCGCTTTCCAGGTGGTAGTAGTCAAGGTTGACGCGGGTCGGCGTGCCCAGGCCAAAGGCCAGCGACGGGGCGATACCCCAGCGGTCGTAGTTGACCTTGTCGCGGCCGGCGACGTTGCTTTCGTGGGTCATCAGGTTCAGGCGGCCGGCAACGGTATCGCTGAACTGGTAGTTGCCATCGAAGGTGTAGCGCTGGGTCTGGTCGCTGCCCCAGGTCCAGGCGCCGTCCAGCGAGTTGCCCAGATGCGCGCGCTTGCTTACCAGATTGATGGTACCGCCGGCCGCGCCGCGGCCACCGATGGCCGAGTTCGGCCCCTTGGCCACTTCAACAGATTCGATGGCGAAGATTTCGCGGGTTTGGGCGCCAGTGTCACGCACGCCGTCCAGGTAGGTATCGCCCTGGGCGTCGAAGCCGCGGATGAACGGGCGGTCACCTTGCGGGTTGCCGCCTTCGCCAGCGCCGAAAGTAATGCCGGGCACGGTGCGCAGGGCATCCTGCAGGGTCAGGGCGTTGGTGTCCTTGATCACTTGCTGCGGGATAACGGTTACCGAGCGCGGGGTGTCTACCAGCGGCGCGGTGTACTTCTGCGAGGCGGCCTTCTCCACCTTGTAATCGGTGCTGGCTTGTTCAGCCTTGCCGTTGACGCTGGTGGCATCGAGGGTGATGGCGCTGTTGGCGGCCGGATCGGCGGCATAGACCGACGAGGCACTCAGGGCGACACCGATGGCAGACACGATCAGGCGTGGCGAACTCACAGCAGATGGTACGTACTGGCGCATTGCAAAGAACCTTCCCCAAGGTATTGAGGCGGTGGATCTTAATGTAAGCAATTTTGACTAACAATTGAGAGTCGTTACCATTCGTGAAGAATTTACAATCTTTACAATTTGTCTTTACGGTTTCATGCCGCTGAAACGTCTTAAGCGGCGAATGGGGCTTGTGTAGCGTAAAAGTGAATCAATATCATTGCGCCTTTACATTTCCTAACGGTGCTGTTGCCATGCTGCTTCACATTCCAGGCCTGTTCGACGCTGATGAACTGGCCCGTATCCGCGAGGCGCTGGAGCGGGCCGACTGGGCCGATGGCAAGGTTACGGCGGGTTATCAGTCGGCCAAGGCCAAGCACAACCTGCAGCTGCCGGAAGGCCATGCACTGGCCAAGGAAATCGGCACTGCGCTGATCGACCGCCTGTGGAAGACCCCGCGCTTCATGTCGGCAGCCTTGCCGCACAAGGTGTTCCCGCCGCTGATCAACTGCTACCGCGATGGCGGCAACTTTGGTTTCCACATCGACAATGCCCTGCGCCAGCCCAAGGGCAGCCCGGAGCGGGTGCGTACCGACCTGTCTTCCACGCTGTTCCTCAGCGACCCGGAAAGCTACGACGGCGGTGAGCTGGTGATCCAGGACACCTATGGCGTGCAGCAGATCAAGCTGGCCGCCGGTGACATGGTGCTGTACCCCGGCACAAGCCTGCACAAGGTCAACCCGGTGACCCGTGGCCAACGCTATGCCGCATTCTTCTGGACCCAGAGCCTGGTGCGCGATGACAGCCAGCGGGCGCTGCTGTTCGAGATGGACAACGCAATCCAGCAACTGACTGCCGATGTGCCGGACCATCCTTCGCTTTTGCAACTGACGGGCACCTACCATAATTTGCTGCGCCGCTGGGCTGAGGTCTGAGCCGTGTCCTACCTGCTGCGACGTGAGGAAATGGTGGATGTGGCCGGCTTGCAGGCCATGCTCGAGGAAACCCCCGGCAAGGCCGCCCAGGCGATTCTGGCGGCAGCGGGGCAGGGCGTGGTCGAGGCGCAGTTGCTGCTGGGGCAGATCTTGCTGGATGGGCGTGGCATCCAGCAGGATGCCACGGTTGCCCGGCGTTGGTTCGGTATCGCTGCTCAGGGTGGCAGTGCCATGGCGCACAACATGCTCGGGCGTTGCCTGGAGCATGGTTGGGGCGGCGAGGTGAGTTTGGCGCAGGCTGCCGTTCACTACGCCCGTGCGGCCGACTCCGGGTTGGACTGGGGCCTGTATAACCTGGGCAACCTTCTGGCGACCGGGCGTGGGGTGCCGGCCAATCAGGCGCAGGCACTGATGTGCTACGAGAAGGCTGCGCAGCTGGGGCATGCCAAATCGATGAACCTGTATGGGCGTTACCTGGAGCAGGGCATTGCCACGGCGCCCAGCCCGGCGCGGGCGGTGCGTTGGTATCGGCGTTCGGCCGAGGCGGGGGATTTTCGTGGGATGTTCAGCCTGGCGCTGGTGCTGGTCGAACGCGGCCAGGTGGCTGAGGCCGCGCCGTGGCTGGAGCGGGCGCGGATCGAGGGCAACATGAACTTCCTGCGTGCGGCGCTGGTGACCTTGCAGGAGGCGGGGCCGGCGCTCATGACCTTTGCCGGGCGCTATGCCGAGGAGATCGAACGGCGTGGTGAGTGAGGTTGACTGTGCCGGCCAATTTCCACTGGCCGTTCACCGTTGCCGCCGCCACCGTATTCGCGGGTAAACCCGCTCCTACACACGCATCGGTGGTTGGGCGCAGGCCGTCGTAGGAGCGGGTTCACCCGCGAAAGGGCCGGGCCTGCTGGCCAATTTCCACCCGCCGCTCACCGTTGCCGCCGCCATCGTATTCGCGGGTAAACCTGCTCCTACACACGCATCGGTGGTTGGGCACAGGCCGTCGTAGGAGCGGGTTCACCCGCGAAGAGGCCGGGCCTGCTGGCCAATTTCCACCCGCCGATCACTGTCGCCGCCGCTACCGTATTCGCGGGTAAACCCGCTCCTACACACGTATCGGTGGTTGGGCACAGGCCGTCGTAGGAGCGGGTTCACCCGCGAAGAGGCCGGGCCTGCTGGCCAATCTCCACCCGCCGTTCACCGTTGCTGCCGCCACCGTATTCGCGGGTAAACCCGCTCCTACACACGCATCGGTGGTTGGGCGCAGGCCGTTGTACGGTTTACCCGCAAAGAGGCCAGCATCGACAGCACACAAATGAAAACGGGGCCTTTCGGCCCCGTCGTGCATTACAGGTAGTAAGCCTTCAGCGGCGGGAAACCGTTGAATTCCACTGCGCTGTAGCTGGTGGTGTAGGCGCCGGTCGACAGCCAGTACAGGCGGTCACCGATGGCCAGGTTCAGCGGCAGCCCGTACTTGTAGTTCTCGTACATGATGTCGGCACTGTCGCAGGTCGGGCCGGCGATGACCACTTCTTCGGCTTCGCCTTTCTTCTCGGTCCAGATCGGGAACTTGATGGCTTCGTCCATGGTTTCGATCAGGCCGGAGAACTTGCCTACGTCGGTGTAGATCCAGCGCTCGACGGCGGTACGCGACTTGCGTGCGACCAGCACCACTTCGCTGACCAGGATGCCGGCGTTGGCGATCAGCGAACGGCCGGGCTCGAGGATGATCTCCGGCAGTTCGTCACCGAAGTCTTCCTTGAGGAAGCGGATGATTTCTTCGGCGTAGGTTTCCAGGCTGTTGGTACGGGTGATGTAGTTGGCTGGGAAGCCACCACCCATGTTGATCAGCTTCAGTTCGATGCCGTCTTCTTCTTTCAGACGTTCGAAGATTACCTTGACCTTGGCGATGGCGGCGTCCCACACGCTGATGTCGCGTTGCTGCGAGCCCACGTGGAAGGAGATGCCGTATGGCACCAGGCCCAGGTCGCGAGCGAGGATCAGCAGGTCCATGGCCATGTCGGTCTGGCAGCCGAACTTGCGGGACAGTGGCCAGTCGGCAGTGGTGGAGCCTTCAGTCAGAATACGCACATACACTTTCGAGCCCGGTGCGGCCTTGGCGATGTTGCGCAGGTCGGCTTCCGAGTCGGTGGCATACAGGCGCACGCCCTTCTCGTAGAAGTAGCGGATGTCCTTGGACTTCTTGATGGTGTTGCCGTAGCTGATGCGGTCGGCGCTGACACCGCGGCCCATCACTTTGTCCAGCTCGTAGATCGAGGCGATGTCGAAGCTCGAACCTTTCTCTTTGAGCAGGTCGATGATTTCAACGGCCGGGTTGGCCTTGACCGCGTAGTAGACCTTGGCGAATTCGAAACCGGCGCGCAGGTCGTCGTACGCCTGGCTGATCATCTGGGTGTCGATGAGTACGAACGGGGTTTCCTGCTTGTCAGCGAACGCCTTCATTTTCTGGAAGGTTTCACGCGCGAAATAGTCTTCGACCTGGATCGACATGCTCAGGGACTCCATGGGCAAACTGAAAGATTAAGTGGCTGCAAACTGAACGTCCTCCGTATCCCCACTTTGGTTCGCCTACTCAGTACTTGAGCCGGATGGATCGTTTCCAGCATGGACGTTCGGCGCGCACTTTAGGGCGTGAAGAATGCAGAATCAACAGGCAATCCGGGCGTGATCGACGTGGATCGACGACCAGCCATTTGAATAACCGACTCGTGTGACCGGCTGATGTTCCCTGCGATCTTTCAAGCGTAAAAAATTGTGGAATGGAGCGTGTTCGGCCCTTCGCGGGCAAGCCCGCTCCTACAGGGGATACGCGTTGCATGTGGGAGCGGGCTTGCCCGCGAAAGGGCCGGAGGTGTTCATATTTATGGCCACATTTTCCTGGTACCCCCGTACAGGAAATCGCCCATAAATTTTTTGTTACCGACTGGCGGATTTGCTGCTTTTGATGAGAAACATTACTATTCGCACCCTTATCTGCCTCCCTGATGACCCCCGACCGTGTCCGGACACAAAGGCTTCCTCGACCACTACCATGAGCTGATCGGCACCTGGACGCGCAAGCTGCGCAGTCGTCAGCAGGCCGAGGACCTCACCCACGATGCCTTTGTCCGGGTACTGGAAACCCCGCGCGAGCAGGTTGAGCAGCCGCGCGCCTACCTGCATCAGGCTGCGCGCAACATCGCTGTGGATGGCTTCCGTCGCGAAGACCGCCGCCAGGCCCTGGAGCGGGAAGCCTTCGAAGAAGGCGCAACCGGCAGTGGCGACCCGGAAGCCTACGTGCATGCCCTGGAGCTGGCCGACAGCGTCGAGCGGGCTCTGGCCGAGCTGCCACTCAACTGCCGGCAGGTGTTCATCTGGCAGAAGCTCGAAGGCCTGACCCAGGCCGAGATTGCCGAGCGCATGGGGTTGAGCAAGAACATGGTCGAAAAGTATATGATCCGCACGCTCCGGCACCTACGTGAGCACCTGGATGTGTCGGCATGAAGAGTCAGGAGGCCTTTTCGATGAAACAGCACGGTACCGATGCCGTCCGCGAGCAGGCGGCCGCATGGTTCGCCCGTGTGCAGGATGCACCTCGGGATGCCGGGCTGCACAAGCAGTTGCATGCCTGGTTGGCGAGCGACGAGCACCACCGGGAAGAATATGAGCATCTCTGCCGAGTGTGGCAGGCCGCCGACTTCATTCCACGCCAGCACCTGGAGGCGCTGTGCCAGCCAGACCCGGTGCAGCAGCTGCCACGACGGCGTTTCATGCGCCAGGCGTTGGCCGCCAGTGTCGCGGTAGTGGCGCTGGGCCTGGGCTGGAGCGGCTGGCACCACCTGCAACTGAACCATCAGGGCAGCCTGCAGACGGCCTTCAATGAGCGCCGTCAGGTCGAACTGCCGGACGGCTCGCATCTCGAGCTCAATGGCAGCACGCAGTTGCAGGTGGAGTTCAGCGCCGGCCAGCGGCACGTGCGCCTGAACGCCGGTGAAGTGATGTTCATCGTCGCCCATGACAGTAACCGGCCGTTTGTGGTCGACACTGCCCAAGGCAGCGTGATCGTCACAGGTACCCGCTTTGACGTCCGCCTGGACCCAGCCAGCACCCGTGTGGCGGTGGAACAGGGGTCGGTGCGGGTGCAGGGCAAGGGCGCCTCGCTGGCGCAACTGACGGCCGGGCAGGGGTCGCATATAGATGCACAGGGCCTGGTCGCCGCACCCTATGCGGTCAACACCGGCGCCATGACCGCATGGCGACAGGGCAAGCTGGTGTTCGACAACGCCACCCTCACCGAAGTAGTGGCCGAAACCTTGCGCTACCGTAGCCAGCCATTGCGGGTCGCCCCTGGGAAAGTCGCGCGGCTGCGCCTGTCCGGCACCTTCAGTACCAACGATACAGATGCTCTGCTGCGGGCTTTGCCGAGCATCCTGCCGGTGGCCATCAAGGCCCATGAAGACGGCTCCAGCGAAATAATCGCCAACTAGATTCAGGTTTTTTCTCACTCGTTCGTCTTCCTCGCCAGCTGCAACTGCCAAGCATTTCCATTTGCACGCGGTTGGCGTTTATTCCGCATTCCAGGATGTTTCGACGACGTGAACAACAACAAACCCTTCCCACGCTTTCGCGCCCTGGCGCTGGCCCTGGCGGTCAGCACCGTGGCCGTTGACAGCCAGGCCGCAGAGGCCGGCAATACCCTCCAGATCCAGGCCCAGCCGTTGGGTTCGGCGCTGAACCAGCTCGGCCAGCAAACCAGCCTGCAGCTGTTTTTCAGCCCCGAGCTGGTCGCCGGCAAACAGGCCCCGGCGGTATCGGGCAACCTGGCGCCGGTGCAGGCGCTGCAACAGCTGTTGCAAGGCAGCGGGCTCACCTACGAGATGTCCGGGGACACCGTTGTGGTGAAGCCACTGCCGACTACCCTTGACCTGGGCAGCGGCAGCCTGGAGCTGGCCCCCACCGACATCAAGGTGGTCGGTGACTGGCTGGGTGATGCCCAGCAGAGCGTGGTACAGAACCACCCCGGGGCACGCACCGTGGTACGCCGCGAGGCAATGGTGGAGAAGGGCGCAATGAACGTGCGCGACGTGCTGCGCGGTATCCCTGGCGTGCAAGTGCAGGATTCCAACGGAACCGGTGGCAGCGACCTGTCGCTGAACGTGGGCGTGCGCGGCCTCACTTCGCGCCTGTCACCACGCTCCACGGTACTGATCGATGGCATCCCGGCCGCGTTCGCGCCGTATGGCCAGCCACAGCTGTCGATGGCACCGATTTCCTCTGGCAACCTCGACAGCATCGACGTCGTGCGCGGTGCCGGCTCGGTGCGCTATGGCCCGCAGAACGTGGGCGGCGTGATCAACTTTGTAACACGGGCTATTCCGCAAAAGGCCTCGGCAGAGCTGTCCACCACCCTGGAGACCTCCCAGCACGGTGGCTGGAAACACACCGAGTCAGCCTTCGTCGGTGGCACGGCCGACAATGGCATCGGCGTGGCGCTGTTGTACACCGGGGTGAATGGCAACGGTTACCGTGAAAGCAACAACGGCAACGACATCGACGACGTTATCCTCAAGACGCATTGGGCGCCAACCGATGTCGATGAGTTCTGGCTCAACTTCCATTATTACGATGGCCGTGCCGACATGCCGGGTGGCTTGACCCAGGCCCAATACGACAGCAACCCGTACCAGTCGCTGCGCGATTACGACTACTTCGCGGGCCGGCGCAAGGATGTGTCGTTCAAATGGCAGCGGCAGCTCGACGATGCCACCCAGTTCGAAGTGCTGACCTACTACACCGACAGCTTCCGCGGCAGCACAATAGCCTCGCGGGACATGAAGACGTTGTCGTCGTACCCGCGCAACTACCACACCTTTGCCATCGAACCCCGTGTGTCGCGCATCTTCTTTGCCGGCCCAACCACCCAGGAAGTCAGTGTCGGTTACCGTTACCTGAAGGAAGCGATGCGCGAACAGTCGACTCGCCTGGCGCTGATCGACAACGTGCCGACGGTGACCCCGACTTCCGACGGCCACGTGTTCCAGGACCGCAGCGGCGGCACCGAGGCCAGCGCTTACTACATCGACGACAAGATCGACGTGGGCAACTGGACCATTACCCCTGGCGTGCGCTTCGAGCACATCAATACCGACTGGCGCGACCGCCCGGTACTGGACGCCAACAACCGCCCGGTCGCCGAGAAAAAGCGCAGCATCACCAGCAACGAGCCTTTGCCGGCGCTGAGCGTGATGTATCACGTTTCCGATGCCTGGAAGGTATTCGCCAACTACGAGACTTCGTTCGGTAGCCTGCAGTACTTCCAGCTGGGCCAGGGCGGTACTGGCAACAGTACGGCCAATGGCCTGGAGCCGGAAAAAGCCAAGACCTACGAAATGGGTACCCGTTATGACAATGGCGGCTTTGCCGGTGAGCTGACGGCGTTCTACATCGACTTCGATGATGAGCTGCAGTACATCAGCAACGACGTGGGCTGGACCAACCTCGGTGCGACCAAGCACCAGGGCATCGAGGCTTCGGTGCGTTATGACCTGGCAGGGCTGGACCCGCGCCTGGACGGGCTGTCGGTGAGCGGTGGCTACACCTATACCCGCGCGACCTATGAAGGGGATATCCCAGGGTTCAAGGGCCGAGACCTGCCGTTCTATTCACGCCAGGTGGCCACTGCCGGGGTGCGTTACGCGATCAACCACTGGACCTGGAACCTGGATGCCTACGCCCAATCCAGGCAGCGCGCACCCGGTACCGGGATCAATGCCGATGGCAGTTTCAATGGCGACTACATCACCGAGCCGAGTGCTGACGGGCAGTATGGCGATATTCCGGGCTACGTGACCTGGCATGCCCGTGGCGGTTATGAGTTCGGGCCGCAGTTGTCCAACCTGAAGCTGGCGGCGGGGGTGAAGAACCTGTTCGACAAGCAGTACTTCACCCGCTCCAGTGATAACAATGCCGGCCTTTACGTGGGTGAGCCGCGAACCTTCTACGTGCAGGCCAGTGTTGGGTTTTGATCGGAGATTGCCGGGGCCGCTTTGCGGCCCTTCGCGGTCGGGTGTAGGAGCGGGTTCACCCGCGAAAGGGCCGGGCCTGCTGGCCAATTTCACCAGCCGCTCACCGTTGCCGCCGCTGCCGTATTCGCGGGTAAACCCGCTCCTACACATTGATCGGTGGTGGACACACATCGGTGATTGGGTGCAGGCCGTCGTAGGAGCGGGTTCACCCGCGAAAGGGCCGGGCCTGCTGGCCAATTTCACCAGCCGCTCACCGTTGCCGCCACCACCGTATTCGCGGGTAAACCCGCTCCTACACATTGATCGGTTGTGGACATACATCGGGGATTGAACACAGGCCGTTGTAGGAGCGGGTTTACCCGCGAAGGGGCGCAAAGCGCCCCCGGTGATTACGAAACCACCGCCTCGGCCGGCGAAACGATACTGCTCTTCGCCCCCCGCGATCTCCCCGAGCTCAGGTACGCAGCAATCGACTCCTGCGTCACCTCGCCCAAGAACACCTGCTCGGCATCCAGCACCGGCAACCACGCGCGGTTGAACTCGTACATGCGCGACAACAAGATGCGCAAATGCTCATCGTGCGACGCCGTGGCATTGAACGGCCGCAGGAAATCGCCACACGTCCCTTGCTGGCGGTGCATGTCACGTCGGCGCACATAGCCCAGCGCCTTGTTCTGCGCGTCGGTCACCACCACATAGCGGCGGTCGTGCTCATCGAGCAGCTCCAGCGCGTCGCCCACCGGTGTTTCCGGGCTCACCGACGGCGCGTTGTCCGCTGCATCCTCGGCACGCACCAGCAACAGGCGTTTGAGGGTGCTGTCCTGGCCCACAAAGTTGCTGACGAAATCATCCGCCGGGTGCGCCAGCAGGGTATCCGGGTGATCCAGCTGCAACAGCTTGCCGGCACGGAAGATGGCAATCTTGTCGCCCAGTTTGATCGCTTCGTCGATGTCGTGGCTGACCATGATTACCGTCTTGTTCAGCGCCCGCTGCATTTCGAAGAACTCGTTCTGGATCATCTCGCGGTTGATCGGGTCGACCGCGCCGAACGGCTCGTCCATCAACAGCACGGGTGCATCTGCTGCCAGGGCGCGAATCACGCCGATACGCTGTTGCTGGCCGCCAGACAGCTCCCGCGGGTAGCGTTGCAGGTACTGCTTGGGTTCGAGCTTGATCATGTGCATCAGCTCGCGAGCACGCTCGTGGCATTTCTGCTTGTCCCAGCCAAGCAGGCGCGGGACCACGGTAATGTTCTCCTCGATGGTCATGTTGGGGAACAAACCGATCTGTTGGATCACATAGCCGATGTGCCGGCGCAGGGTGACTTCGTCCAGCCCGGTGGTGTCTTCGCCATTGATGAACACCTGGCCCGAGGTGGGCGTGATCAGGCGGTTGATCATTTTCAGCGTGGTGCTCTTGCCGCAGCCCGACGGGCCGAGGAACACGCAGATTTCCCCTTCGTTGACGGTGAGGCTTACCGAGTCGACGGCTTTGACGTCCTTGCCGTTGACGTTGAAGGTTTTGCTGAGGTTCTTCAGTTCGATCATGAGCGCAGTCCTTCTGGAGTCAGGGCACGTTGCAGGGTTTGCAGCAGCAGGTCGGCGATGATCGCCAGCAGGCTGACCAGTACGGCGCCGACCAGCAGCATCGACATGTCGCTGCGGCTGATGGAAGTCAGAATCAGCACGCCGAGGCCGCCGGCGCCGATGGTGGCGGCAATGGTCATGACGCCGATGTTCATCACCACGGCGGTGCGAACGCCGGCGAGGATCACCGGTACGGCGATGGGCAGCTCGACCATGCGCAGGCGCTGGCCGAAGGTCATGCCAATGCCACGCGCGGCTTCACGGATACCGGGCTCGACATTGGTCAGGGCCAGGTAGGTGTTGCGCATGATTGGCAGCAGCGAATAAAGAAACACGGCAGTGATCGCAGGCAAGGGGCCCAGCCCCTGGCCGAACTTGGAGTAGAACGGCAGCAGCAGGCCGAACAACGCAATCGATGGGATGGTCAGCAGCACTGTGGCGCTGGCCTGCAGCGGGCCGGCCACTGCCGGGAAGCGGGTCATCAGGATGCCCAGCGGCACGCCAACGAGGATCGCCAGGCCGACGGCGATGCCGACCAGCATGATGTGCTGCCAGGTCAGTTGCAGCACCTGGGCCCAGTCGAGGTGGGCGAACGTGTCGAGCAGGCTCATGGCTGTACCTCCTTGAGGGGATGCTCTCGCAGGAATGCGGCGGCCACTGCGGTCGGGTTCTGGTGGTCTACGTCGACCTTGGCATTGAGCTGGCGCATGGTCTCGTCATCGAGCTGCTCGGCCAGTGGCTTGAGCAGGGCGACCAGTTGCGGGTTGGCGTCGAGCACGGCCTTGCGCACCACCGGGGCGGCGGTGTAGTCGGGGAAGTAGTGCTTGTCGTCTTCGAGCAGCTTGAGGTTGAACGCGCTCAGGCGACCGTCGGTGGTGTAGACCAGGCCTGCGAACACCTGGTTGTTGTGCATGGCCGTGTAGACCAGGCCCGCGTCCATCTGGCGGATATTGGCGCGGCCGACCTGCAGGTCGTACATCTCCTTGAGCCCGACCAGGCCGTCGGGGCGGTTGGCGAACTCGGTGTCCAGGGCCACCAGGTGGTTACGCTTGCGCTCGTCGCGCAGCACCTGGTTGAGGTCGCTGATCGAATTGATCTGGGGGTAGGCCTCGGCGACCTGCTTCGGCAAGCCGAGGGCATAGGTGTTGCTGAATTTCGATGGGGTCAGCCAGATCAGGTCTTTCTTGGCATCCAGCTCCTTGACCTTGGCGTAGGTGGCCTCGGCACTGGGCATACGCTCATCGATGTGGTTGTAGGACACCAGCGACACCCCGGTGTATTCCCACATCAGGTCGAGCTGGCCGGTTTCCTGGGCCTGGCGAGCGATGCTGCTGCCAAGGCCGGTGGTGACGCGTACGTCAAAGCCGTTGGCGCGCAGGTATTGCGCGGTGATTTCGGCGAGCACGGTCTGTTCGGTGAACACCCGTGCGCCGATGCGCACCAGGGGTTTTTCCGCTGCCTGGGCAACTCCTGCGAACAGCAGGGCCGCGCCCAGCAGCAAGGCGATTCTCTTCTTCATGCGTTTCCTATCCTTATTGGGCCAGGCCACGTTCCAGCCAGCGCCTGCTGGAGAAACTCACCGCTGCGTCCAGCACCAGTGCCAGCAGCGCGGTGCAGGCGGCCCCCAGCAGCAGCTGCGGCTGGTTGTTCAGGGCAATGCCGGGGAAGATCAGGCTGCCCAGGCTGTTGGCGCCGATCAGGAATGCCAGCGGCGCGGTGCCCACGTTCAGCGCCAGGGCCACGCGCACGCCGCCGACGATGATCGGCACCGCGTTGGGCAGCTCCACCTGCCAGAGTTGCTGGCGCGGGGTCATGCCGATGCCGGTAGCGGCTTCCTTGAGCGAGGCGGGGACGTTTTTCAGGCCTTCGTAGGTGTTGCGCACGATGGGCAGGAGGGACGCGAGGAACAGTGCGAAGATCGCAGGCCCGGCGCCGATGCCCAGGATACTCAGGGCGATGGCCAGAACGGCAAGGGGGGGAATGGTGTTGCCAACGTTGAAGAACTGCATGAAGCGCTCGGCTTTGTCGACCCGGTGCGGTCGACTTAACGCAATGCCGGCGGGGATGCCCACGGCCAACGCCGCCGCCATCGAAGCCAGCACCAATACCAGGTGCGCTTGCAGGTAGAACCCAAGATCGTCGCGATAACGCGCGATCGTGTCGATGCCGATCCAGTGGACCAGCAGGGCCAGGATGACGAGCACGGCGGCCCATCCCAACAGCCCCTTTCCGTAGCGTTTAGCCACAGGCGGACTCCTTGTGTTGTCGGCGAGCACACTTCTTGGAAGCCGGCCAATCCTGGCGGCGGGTGGTGTGTTCGCGAGTAGCAGCGAGATGCAAGCCGAAGGCTGCGATCAGGCCATGAGCCGAACCCCGTCGGGCCCGAAAATGCTGATGAAACCAGTCCCCAACCGAAGCGGTTTGCAGGGGAGTGGACGTCTCCGTGGGCGTAAAGGTTCCCATCTGGGACGGCATTTGGCCAGTGTTAATCGCTGGGTTGCGGGTTTTTGGGCGAGAAAAAACAGCGACTTGATGTGCTGCAGGCGTTGAAATAACTGCGTTTTGGTTATTTGTCGTGATAAAGCGATTGCCTGTTGGGTTTGTTTTGTCTGTGCTGGCGTCTTCGCGGGTAAACCCGCTCCTACGAAGACTGCACCGCATCCGAACCCTGTGTCGTACCTGTAGGCGCGGGTTTACCCGCGACGAGGCCGGCACAGGCGCCATTCATTCGGCAGATTTTGGTCCAGGCCCAACTTCAGGTATGATACTGCCCCTTTCAAATCCCCCAGTCAGGCGATTTCCCATGACCAACCAGGCCGCCGAAGTCGCGAAGCGCCGCACTTTCGCAATCATTTCCCACCCCGACGCCGGTAAGACCACCATCACCGAGAAGCTGCTGCTGATGGGCAAGGCCATTGCCGTCGCCGGTACCGTGAAGTCGCGCAAGTCCGACCGCCACGCCACCTCCGACTGGATGGAAATGGAGAAGCAGCGCGGCATCTCCATCACCACCTCGGTGATGCAGTTCCCGTACCGCGAGCACATGATCAACCTGCTCGACACCCCCGGCCACGAAGACTTCTCGGAAGACACCTACCGCACCCTGACCGCGGTGGACTCGGCGCTGATGGTGCTCGACGGCGGTAAAGGTGTAGAGCCGCGGACCATCGCCCTGATGGACGTGTGCCGCCTGCGTGACACGCCCATCGTCAGCTTCATCAACAAACTCGACCGTGACATCCGCGACCCGATCGAACTGCTCGACGAGATCGAAGCCGTTTTGAAGATCAAGGCCGCGCCAATCACCTGGCCGATTGGTTGCTACCGCGACTTCAAGGGCGTGTACCACCTGACCGGTGACTATATCGTGGTGTACACCCCGGGCCACGGCCACGAGCGCACCGAAGCCAAGATCATCCAGAAGCTGGACTCGGACGAAGCGCGCGCCCACCTGGGCGACCAGTACGATTCGTTCGTCGAGCAACTGGAACTGGTGCAGGGCGCTTGCCACGAGTTCAACCAGGAAGAGTTCATCAACGGTCAGCTGACCCCGGTGTTCTTCGGTACTGCGCTGGGCAACTTCGGTGTCGACCACGTGCTCGACGCGGTGGTCGACTGGGCGCCGCGTCCGCTTGGCCGTGTTGCCCACGAGCGCACCGTGGAGCCTGTGGAAGAGAAGTTCACCGGCTTCGTGTTCAAGATCCAGGCGAACATGGACCCGAAACACCGCGACCGTATCGCCTTCATGCGTATCTGCTCGGGCAAGTACGAGAAGGGCATGAAGATGCGTCATGTGCGGTTGAACAAGGACCTGCGCATCGGCGATGCGCTGACCTTCTTCTCCTCCGAGCGTGAGCAACTGGAAGAAGCCTTTGCCGGTGACATCATCGGCCTGCACAACCACGGCACCATCCAGATCGGCGACACTTTCACCGAAGGCGAGTCGCTGGGCTTCACCGGTATCCCGCACTTCGCGCCGGAGCTGTTCCGCCGCGTACGCCTGAAAGACCCGCTGAAATCCAAGCAACTGCGTCAAGGCCTGCAGCAGCTTGCCGAAGAAGGTGCTACACAGGTGTTCTTCCCTGAGCGCAGCAACGACATCATCCTCGGTGCGGTCGGTGTGCTGCAGTTCGACGTGGTCGCCAGCCGCCTGAAGGAAGAGTACAAGGTCGAGTGCGCCTACGAGCCTATCACCGTCTGGTCGGCGCGCTGGATCAGCTGCGATGACAAGAAGAAGCTCGAGGAATTCCAGACCAAGGCCATGGAAAACCTGGCCATCGACGGCGGCGGTCACCTGACCTACCTGGCGCCGACCCGGGTCAACCTGGCGCTGATGGAAGAGCGCTGGCCGGACATCAAGTTCCGCGCTACCCGCGAGCACCATTAAGGCCTGAAATCGGGGCTGCTTTGCAGCCCTTCGCGGGCACGCCCGCTCCCACAGGGAATCACCAGACCTGGAGGTCATGTGATACCTGTGGAGCGGGCGTGCCCGCGAAGGGCCGCTAGGCGGCCCCATTTCAATTTCCGGCTTTGATACTGGTCCAGATTCGCGTACGAATACGGTCGATCTTCGCCGGCATCGCCTCCAGCGCATACAGCTTGCCCATCACCTCGTCGCTCGGGTAAATCATCGTATTACCCTTCATCGCCGGGTCCACCAGCCCGTCAGCCTTGAGGTTGCCGTTGGCGTACTGGACGTGGTTGCTGATGTTGGCCATCACCTCCGGCTGCAGCAGGTAGTTCATGTAGGCATATCCGGCCTTTTCATCCGGCGCATCGACGGGCATTGCGACCATGTCGAACCACATCGGCGCGCCCTCCTTGGGTATCGAATAGCCCACCTTCACGCCATTGTTCGCCTCGTCGGCGCGGTTCTTCGCCTGCAGCACATCCCCTGAGAACCCCACCACCACGCAGATATCGCCGTTGGCCAGGTCGCCCGTGTACTTGGACGAGTGGAAATAGCTGATGTAAGGCCGCACTTTCATCAGCAGGTCCTTGGCCTTTTCGTAGTCCTTGGGGTCTTGGCTGTGATGGGGCAAGCCCAGGTAGTGCAGGGCGATCGGCAGCAGTTCGGGGCCATTGTCCAGCACCGCGACCCCACAGCTTTTCAGCTTGCTCATGTACTCGGGCTTGAAGATCAGGTCCCAGGAGTCCACGGGCGCGTTGTCGCCGAGCACTGCTTTGACCTTGTCGATGTTGTAGCCAATACCGGTACTGCCCCACAGGTACGGGAAGCCGTACTGGTTGCCCGGGTCGTTGACCTCCAGCGCCTTGAGCAGCACCGGGTTGAGGTTGTGCCAGTTGGGCAGCTGCGACTTGTCCAGGCGCTTCAAGGCTTTGCCCTGAATCTGCCGGGCCATGAAATGGTTGGAGGGAAACACCACGTCGTAGCCGGAATTGCCGGTCATCAACTTGCCATCGAGGGTTTCATTGCTGTCGTACACGTCATAGGTCGGCACGATGTCGCTGGCTTGCTGGAAGTTCTTCAACGTGTCGGGGGCCACGTAGCTGGACCAGTTGTAGATCTTCACCGTTTCAGCGGCGCTGGCCACGCTGGCGGCCAGCATCAGGGGGGCGAGGAGGAAGGTGCGCATGTCGGGTTTACCTTGCTTTGTCTGTTGTTATCGAAGGCAGGCGATCAGCGGATCAGAAAATAAGCACGTAGGTCTTGCGCACGGTCTCCTGGATGTCCCAGGTGCCGGTGCTGTTGGCCGGTAGCATCAATGCGTCTCCGGCTTCTATGACCAGGGGCTCGCCACCGTCGGGGGTGAACGTGCAGCGGCCCTTGATGAAATGGCAGAACTCCTGTTGCACGATCTGCCGCCGCCAGCGCCCTGGGGTGCATTCCCAGATGCCGGTTTCAACGCCATCGCTGCGCTCCACGCAGGTGACTGACGTGACTGCCACGGGTTCGCCGAGCGGTACCGCGACCGGGTTGGAGCTGACGAGCACGGCAAATTCGGTGTTCTTGAACTGGGTGATGCTCATGACCGGTGGATCCTGTACGAGTGATAAGGGAAGTCAGTGCATGAAACCTTCCATGAAGTCCGCAACCGAGATGGCCAGGCGCCGCCTCCACGGCGCGCTGGCGGGGTTGGCGAGGGTCCGGTCCTCGTGGACGAAGCTCTGGATGATCGCGTTGTAGCCCAGCCAGCGGCAGGGCTCGGGAGGCCAGCTGGCCAGGCTCGATAGCGGGCGGTTGTCGAGCACCCAGGGTTGTGCCGTCAGTTCGTTGCGCTGGTTGAGGATCAGCGCCGCCAGGGTGCGTCCACCCAGGTTGGTAGCCCCCACGCCTTCGCCGCCGTAGCCGCCGGCAAGGGCGATGCCGCGCTGGCGGTCGCAGAGCATGTGTGGGCGGAAGCGCCGCGCCATGCCCAGGTTGCCGCCCCAGGTATGAGTGATGCGTACCTGTTTGAGCTGCGGGAACAGTTCGCCGAACAGGTAGCGGCGCAGTTCGATTTCATGTTCGTCGAGGTTGAAGTTTTCGCGCAGACGCCCACCGAAGCGGTAGCCACCGCGAGCACCGAAGACCAGACGGTTGTCGCCAGTACGCTGGCCATAGGTGACCTGGCGGCTGCTTTCACTGAAGGCTTGGCCCTGGCTCAGGCCAATCTGCTCCCAGGTAGCCTCCGGCAGCGGCTCGGTGGCCACCAGCAGGCTCTGTACCGGCAATTGGTGTTTGCCCAGTGGCGGCAGGCTGGCGGCGTAACCCTCCACGGCAGGCACCATCCACTGGCAGCGAATCTGTGCCAGCGGGGTACGCACCTCGCTCGGCTGCCAGTCGATGGCCGGGGTGTTTTCGTAGATCGATACGCCCAGCGCCTCTACTGCCCGGGCAAGGCCGCGCACCAGCTTGGCTGGCTGGATGGTCGCCGTGTGCGGGCTGTAAATGGCTCCAAACGCATTGCTGACCCGCAGTTGGCTCCCCAACTGCTCGGGGCTCAGCCAGCGGTAGTCGTCCTCGGTCATGCCTTGGCGATACAAGTCGGCGAGGTAGGCGCGCAGGCTGCGTTCCTGCTCCGGGTAGCGCGCCGCGCAATACAGCACGCCGCCTTTGCGGTAGTCACAGTCGATGCCTTCGCTTTGCAGCACGCGATGCACTTCATCCGGGATGCCGTGCAGCAGGTCGATGCTGGCGCGGCGCTGTTGCGGCGAGAGGGCACCGAGCAGGCGGTCTTCGCCGAGCAGGTTGCCCATCAGCCAGCCCCCATTACGGCCGGAGGCGCCGAAGCCGGCGATTTGGGCTTCTATCACCGCAATGTTCAGCTGGGGTGCCTGGCGCTTGAGGTAGTACGCGGTCCAAAGGCCGGTATAGCCGGCACCGATGATGCACACGTCAACGTCGAGGTCATTGCGCAGTGCCGGGCGCGCGCACAGCGGCTCGTCGAGCTGGTCCATCCACAAGCTGAGCGTGCGCAGGGGTTGCATCGGGTTCGGCTCCACATCCGTCAAGGTCTGTGGGCGATCGTAGTGGTGTCAGCGGGCAGCTGTCCTACGTGCGTGCACGCAGGGAAATTTGCTTGAGGTAGGCCTTGGGCGTGAGCCCGGTGTGCTCACGGAAGCACTTGTAGAACGCCGACAGCGAGTTGAAGCCGGCACTGAAGGCCAGCTCGTCGATCGTCGCCTCGACGCTGTCGTCGCCGAGGCTGGCCATCAGGTGCTGCAGGCGTGCCTGGTTGACGTAGCGGTAGAAGCTTTGCCCCAGCACCTGGTTGAGCAGGTAGGAAATCTGGTTGCGGCTGTAGCCGCTGGCGTCGGCGACCTGTTGCAGGTCGAGCTCCGGGTCGAGGTAGGGGCGTTGACGCTGGAAGTAGTGCTCCAGGTCCTGGGCCATGGTCGACAACTGCCGAGGCGACAGGCCCAGGCGGCTGGTGGCGGGGCGCGGGCCGCTGTTGGCGGGGCCTGTGCCGTTCCGGCGGACCAGCGTGGCGTATTCGTTGACCCGCCAGATCAGCCCGTCCCTGACGGTGATCGCCTCGCTGGACTGGAACGCAACCAGGCCGTCACCGCCCTGGACCGTGACCTGATACTGGATGAATGCGGTGCAGCCATCGACGCGGATGCGGTCGCTGTGGACGATGTCCTCGCCGGCTTCATGGGGCAGACAGGCGCGTACATAGTCGCGCAGTTCCTGATGGCCGAGCACGCGGTTCTGAAAGAAGTCGTGGTACTGGATATCGGGGTGGTAGAGCGCCATGACACCGTCGAGGTCGCGATGCTTCCAGCAGAGGTGGTAGCGCAGCACGATTTCGGCGGTAAGCGGCGTTTGCTCGGGGCCGTCGGGGAGGGTGGTGGCGATCATGGGAGGATAGTGCATTGCAGAACACCCAGGTGCAAGGGCGTGGATCCTGCATATTGCACGGTTTGCTCAGGCGGCTTGGAGGGTAAGCCTTTGATTCTTATGAATGTAGTTTTTTGATACAACTGGCATGGCGGCTGCACCTTTCTTGTCACCATCGATCAAGGAGAAAGGCCATGCGCTCGATACTGCTTTGGATGATTGGGGTGCCGATTCCGGTGATCATTCTGATCTGGTTCTTCATGCATTGAGATTTTGGGGGCCGCTTTGCGGCCCTTTTGCTACAACTCTTCGCTACAAAAGGCGTGTGCAAGGCAGGGCCCGGATGCCGGCTTGAGATCAATAAATCCAATTTGGTGTTCTGATGAACACCAAGGGTCTCGTTGAATTAGTAATATTTAGTGTAGTAAGTGCAAGTGGAGTGTTGTCTGAAAGTTCCTACAGTATTCTCTTGGCACTTGCCGCTATCTCTACAGTACTAACTAACTCGTTAATAATGTTGCTAGGCTGGTGGACGTGCCGAAATACGTTAGTCTGTAGATTCTTGTCAAAATAGGTGTTTGATTTCTGCTGTTTTCCCGATTACTGTCTGAGGAGGTTCAGGAATAATTCATAATTAAGGACCATTGCTATGGACGTATTCATGGGGTTGCTGGCTGCGGTGTTCTGGGGGTGCACCGACTTCTTGGTCGGCGTGAACGCAAGAGCGGTTGGAGTAAAACGGGCGGTATTTTTCGGTCAGTTGCTAGGGCTTTTCTTGATGGCAATCATTATTGCCATTTCAGCCGATCAGTGGCAGAAATTTACTTCTGCGCCCTGGCTCACGATAGGGTTAGGAATTGTCGCCTCTCTATGCACCGTAGTAGGAGCGCTGGCGCTTTCAAAAGCTTTCGCTATTGGCAAGACAGCCATAGTAGCGCCCCTGGTCACTTCGTATGGTGTTTTTACAACGCTGTTGGCATGGCTGGGTGGTGATGCCCTTTCCGCTTGGCAGGTGGTCGGTATCCTTGTCTGCTTTTTCGGCGTGCTGTTGGCCTGCCGCAGCGATAATGGTGGTTTCGATCGTAAGGTCACCAGCGTAATGTCTGTGTGGTTTGCTTTGTTGGCGGCCATGCTTTACGGCATCAGCTTCTGGATTCAGGGGAAATTCACCTTGCCGGCGCTGGGACCGGTGAACATGCTGGCGCTAGGGTATGCGGTGGGGGTCATGTTCCTTATCCCTGAAGCCATCAAGTTTCTGCGGGATCATACGACGATAATGCTGAAGACCTATGGCTCACTGTGCGGGGCCAGTCTTTTCAACTTGGGAGGGTTTTCTGCGTTTTCTTGGGGGGCTCTAAATGGCTCGGTGTCCGTTGTCACCGTCATCAGCACGTTGTCGGGTGGTATCGCCGCGATCCTGGGGTACTTCTTTTTTCGCGAGCGGCTGTCAGTCATCCAGATCGGTGGTGTTAGCCTAGTGTTGTCAGGGGCTTTGCTTCTGCACCTGTATGGGTGACATTTTCTTCGGTATATAAATTGTAGATTTTGGGGGTGTGCCAATGGCGTATTTCTTCGCTGTGGGCCTGTAGATATGAGTGCTCATAGTAATGGACTATCAAATCTATCTTGCGAAAGTCATGTTGATATGTTGCCTTGCATGGCAGCATTTGCGGTAGTGGTTGAAACTGGAAGTATTGTATACGCATCTGCCCGATTAGGCTTGACGGCGTCTGCAGTCAGCAAGCAGGTATCAAAGCATTGAAAATACCTTGTCCCGTACACAAAAGTCTGACACTTCCCTGATGGTCGAATCCCGGTATCCGTCCGGCCAACACATCTTCCTGATGGAACCGGCGAAGGCCATGGTGTCCACCTAAAAGTAGACACCATTTCTGACCCAGCAAGCGGATTTTCCAGGCCTCAGCGCCGTACCTACAATAAACCTTTCAAAGCCCAGAGTGCGACGAGCCCGGCGCCTCCATCGCAAACATCGCCTTGGGCTACAGCCTCAATGGCAACCTCGTCCACAAATGGATTCAGCTCCACAATCAAAAAGCCTTGGTACTTCAGCTGGGCAGCGCAGCAAACTGCTGTTTTTCGCATTGAGGGCTGCCCAGTTTTCTAACAGTTAAAGAAACTGCTCCGCATAGTGGCAGGCAACCTGCCGCGTACTCACCTGCCTCAGTGCCGGCACCTCCTTGGCACACCGCTCGGTCGCATACGGGCAGCGTTTGTGAAACGCGCACCCATCCGGCGGGTTCAGCGGGTTGGGCAGCTCCCCGACGATACGAATCTTCGGCTTCAACGGGTCTGGATGAATCGCCGGTGTCGCCGACAGCAACGCCTGGGTATACGGGTGCAGCGGCTTCGCGTAGATATCCTCCTTCGGCCCCATCTCCGCCGGCCGCCCCAGGTACATCACCAGTACCTGATCCGCCACATGCCGCACCACCGCCAGGTTGTGCGAGATGAACACGTAGGCGGTGTTGAACTCCTTCTGTAGATCCATGAACAAGTTCAGCACCTGCGCCTGAATCGACACGTCCAGCGCGGAGGTCGGTTCGTCGGCCACCAGCACCTTGGGCTGCAGCATCATCGCCCGGGCCAGGGCGATACGCTGGCGCTGGCCGCCAGAGAACATGTGAGGGTAGCGCTGGTAGTGCTCGGGGCGCAGGCCGACCTGCTCCATCATCTTCTGCACTTTGTCGCGGCGCTCGGCCTTGCTCAGCGAGGTGTTGATCAGCAGCGGTTCGGCCAGTTGGTCACCGATCTTCTGCCGTGGGTTGAGCGAGGCGTAAGGGCTCTGGAACACCATCTGCACATCGCGGCGCAGTTGTTTGCGCTCTGCCTTGCTGGCGCCCTTCACCTCGGTGCCGGCAATTTGCAGCGAGCCGGACGACGGTTCTTCGATCAGGGTCAGGGCGCGGGCCAGGGTCGACTTGCCGCAGCCCGACTCGCCGACCACGGCCAGGGTCTTGCCGGCCTCCAGTTCGAACGACACGCCATTGAGCGCGCGCACCAGCGCATGGCCCTTGAACAGCCCGCGGGAGACTTCGTAGTGCCGGGTCAGCTCCCGGGCAGATAGAACGACGGCCATCACGCCACCTCCTGGTTCAGCGGGTAGAAGCAACGCACCAGGCTGTGGGCCTGTGGGTCGAGGGGCGGGCGCTGGCGCCGGCAATTGTCCTGTACATAGGGGCAGCGTGGTGACAACAGGCAGCCGACCGGGCGGTCGTAGCGGCCGGGGACGATGCCAGGCAGTGTTGCCAGGCGCTCGGCGCCAATGCTGTGCTCGGGGATCGCGGCGAGCAGGGCTTCGCTGTAAGGGTGGGCGGGCACATCGAACAGTTCTGGCACCTGGCCCACTTCCACGGCTTGGCCGGCGTACATCACGCACACCCGCCTGGCGGTTTCGGCGACCACGGCGAGGTCGTGGGTGATCAGGATGAGCGCCATGTTGCGCTCCTTCTGCAGGTTGACCAGCAGTTCCATGATCTGTGCCTGGATCGTCACGTCGAGGGCTGTGGTCGGTTCGTCGGCGATCAGCAGCTTTGGCTCGCCGGCAATGGCCATGGCGATCGCCACACGTTGGCTCATGCCGCCTGACAGCTGGTGCGGGTAAGCGTCCAGGCGGCTTTCGGCGGCCGGGATCTCGACCTTCTTCAAGAGCTCCAGAGCACGCTGGCGGGCAGCCTTGCCCTTGAGGCCCAAGTGCTGGCGCAACACTTCCTCTATCTGGAAGCCCACGGTGTAGCTGGGATTGAGCGCGGTCATCGGGTCCTGGAAGACCATGGCGATGTCCTTGCCCACCACCTTGCGCCGCTGACGGCCGCTGAGCTTGAGCATGTCGGTGCCGTCGAAGGTGAGGGCGTCGGCGGTGATGCGCCCGGGCGCATCGATCAGGCCCATCAGGGCCATCATGGTGACCGATTTGCCCGAGCCGGACTCGCCGACGATGGCCAGGATTTCGCCGGCGTCTACCACCAGGTCAAGGCCGTCCACCACGGGTACCGCATTGGCGTCGCCGAAGCGCACGTTGAGGTTGTTGATCTGCAAAAGTGGCATGGCGTTCTCCTCAGGCGGCGTTCTTGAGTTTCGGGTCCAGCGCATCGCGCAGGCCGTCGCCCATCAGGTTGATTGCCAGCACACTGAGCAGGATGGTCAGGCCGGGCAGGCTTACCACCCACCAGGCGCGCTCGATGTAATCCCGTGCCGAAGCCAGCATGGTGCCCCACTCGGGGGTAGGCGGCTGCACGCCGAGGCCGAGGAAACCCAGCGCAGCGGCGTCGAGGATCGCCGAGGAAAAACTCAGGGTTGCCTGCACGATCAGCGGTGCCATGCAGTTGGGCAGCACGGTGACGAACATCAACCGTGGCAAACCGGCGCCGGCCAGGCGGGCAGCGGTGACGTAGTCGCGGTTAAGTTCGCCCATTACCGCGGCGCGGGTCAGGCGCACGTAGGACGGCAGGGAAACGATGGCGATGGCAATCACGGTGTTGATCAGGCCAGGGCCGAGGATGGCGACGATGGCCACAGCCAGCAGCAATGACGGCAGCGCCAGCATCACGTCCATCAGGCGCATGATCGACGGGCCGAGCAACTGCGGGAAAAAGCCTGCGAGCAGGCCCAGGAGGATGCCCGGGATCAGTGACATCACCACCGACGACAGGCCGATCAGCAGCGACAGCCGTGCACCTTGAATCAGCCGTGAAAGCAGATCACGGCCCAGTTCGTCGGTGCCCAGGATGAACTGCCAGGTGCCGCCTTCCAGCCACACGGGTGGGGTCAGCAGAAAGTCGCGGTACTGCTCGCTGGGGTCATGCGGGGCTACCCACGGCGCGAACAGCGCGCAGAACACCACCAGGCACATGAAGGCCAGGCCCATCACCGCGCCTTTGTTGCGCGCGAAGGCTTGCCAGAATTCTTTGTACGGGGAGGGGTAGAGCAGGCTCTGGTCCACCGGGCTGGCCGGCGACACGGATTTTGGAATCGGGCTAGTCATGGCTTGGGCCTCAGCGCTGATGACGGATGCGTGGGTTGGCCAGGCCGTAGAGAATGTCCACGACGAAGTTGACCAGAATCACCAGGCAGGCGATCAACAGGATGCCGTTCTGGACCACGGGGTAGTCACGGGCACCGATGGCTTCGATCAGCCATTTGCCGATGCCCGGCCAGGAAAAGATGGTTTCGGTCAGCACCGCACCGGCCAGCAGCGTGCCGACCTGCAGGCCGAACACGGTCAGTACCGGGATCAAGGCATTGCGCAGGCCATGGACGAACACCACACGGGCCGGCGACAGGCCTTTGGCGCGGGCGGTGCGGATGTAGTCTTCGCGCAGTACTTCGAGCATCGACGAGCGGGTCATGCGGGCGATCACCGCCAGCGGGATGGTGCCGAGCACGATGGCCGGCAGGATCAGGTGCATCACAGCGTCCTTGAACGCGCCTTCTTCATCGCTGAGCAGGGTGTCGATAAGCATGAAGCCGGTTTTCGGCTCGATGTCGTAGAGCAGGTCGATGCGCCCGGATACCGGGGTCCAGCCAAGGCTCACGGAGAAGAACATGATCAGGATCAGGCCCCACCAGAAAATCGGCATCGAGTAGCCGGCCAGTGATATGCCCATGACCCCGTGGTCGAACAGCGAACCGCGCTTGAGTGCGGCGATTACACCGGCCAGCAGGCCGACGACGCCGGCGAACAGCAGGGCGGCGAAGGCCAGTTCCAGGGTGGCCGGGAACAGGGTAAGGAACTCGCGCCACACGCTTTCGCGGGTGCGCAGCGATTCGCCAAGGTCACCCTGGGCAAGTTTGCCGACGTAGTCCAGGTACTGGACCGGCAGTGGCTTGTTCAGGCCCAGGCGTTCCATGGCCTGGGCATGCATTTCGGGGTCGACCCTGCGCTCGCCCATCATCACTTCCACCGGGTCGCCGGGGATCAGGCGTATGAGCGCGAAGGTCAGCAAGGTGATGCCGAAAAAGGTCGGTATCAGCAGGCCAAGGCGCCGGGCAATAAAACTCAACATTGTCGGGGTTACCTCATCAGGCCGTGGGGCGATCAGCCCGGTACGGCAGAGCCGCCGGTCCCCGTGTGGGTGGCCGGCGGTCGTTGTTGTTCTACTTCACCTTGGTGGTGGCGAAGTTGTTGTTGGTCAGAGGGTTGATCACGTAGCCCTCCACGTTGTCACGCATGGCGGTGAACATCTTTGGATGAGCCATGCTGATCCAGGGTTGTTCGTCATCGTACACTTTCAATGCCTCGTTATAGAGCCTTGCACGCTCGTCGTTGTCGATCACTTCGCGGGCGCGGCTGATCAGCTCCTGGAACTTGGGGTTGCACCAGCGCGCATAGTTCTCGCCACTTTTCACGGCATCGCAACTGAGCAGTGGGCTGAGGAAGTTGTCCGGGTCGCCGTTGTCGCCGGCCCAGCCGGTGGACACCAGGTCGGCTTCGCCGTTCTTCGCCCGGCGCAGCATCTCGGCCCATTCCATGACGCGGATATCCAGCTTGAGGCCGATCTGTTTGAGGTCGGCCTGCAGCATCTCGGCGGACAGGCGCGGGTTGGGGTTGGTCGGGCCGCCGCCGTTGCGGGTGAACAGGGTGATTACCGTGCCCTCGGGTACACCGGCCTGGCTGAGCAGTGCGCGGGCTTTGTCGAGGTCGCGCGGTGGGTTCTGGTTATGGGTGTTGTAGCCGATCATGGTGGGTGGATACGGGTTTACACCCACCAGCGCGTTGCCTTTGCCAAACAGTTGGTCGACATGGGTCTGGCGGTCGAAGGCCATGTTGATGGCTTTACGCACACGCACGTCGTTGAGGTATTTGTGCTGGGTATTCATGGCGATGTAGCCGGTGACCAGGGCCTCGATTTCTTCAACCTTGAGTTTCGGGTCTTGCTTGATCGACGGCACGTCATCGGGCTTGGGATAGAGCGCCACCTGGCACTCGTTGGCGCGCAGTTTCTGCAGGCGCACGTTGCTGTCGATGGCGATGGCGAACACCAGCGCATCGGCCGGCGGCTTGCCGCGGAAATAGTCCGGGTTGGGCTTGAAGCGGACCTGGGCGTCCTTGTTGTAACGCTGGAAGATGAAAGGGCCGGTGCCGATCGGCTTGCTGTTCAGCTCGGCGGTCTTGCCAGACTTGAGCAACTGGTCGCCGTATTCGGCGGAGTAGATCGAGGTAAAGCCCATGGCCATGTCGCGCAGGAACGGCGCTTCCGGTCGGCTGAGGGTAATCACCACCGTGTGCTCGTCAGCCTTGCTGACCGACTTGAGCAGTTCCTTGAACCCCATGCTCTCGAAGTACGGGTAGCCGACGCTGGTCTTGTCATGCCAGGGGTGGTTCGGGTCGAGCTGGCGATTGAGGCTCCACAGCACGTCATCGGCGTTCAAGTCACGGGTGGGCTTGAAGTAGTCGGTGGTGTGGAACTTCACCCCCTGACGCAGATGGAAGGTGTAGGTCAGGCCGTCGGCTGAAATGTCCCAGCGCTCGGCCAGGGCCGGCTGGATCTCGGTGGTGCCGGGTTTGAAGTCGACCAGGCGGTTGAACACTGTCTCGGCCGAGGCATCGGCGGTGACTGCGGTGGTGTACTGGACGATGTCGAACCCTTCCGGGCTGGCTTCTGTACACACCACCAGCGGTTTGGCCGCCAGTTGCGTGGCGCCGCCCAGAAGCAGCGCGACCAGGGCTAGGCGCAACGGCCGCGATTTCATGAAAGCTCTGTGCATGTGTTGAAAACTCCCTGCTTGCATTGGTTCCAGCGTAGCCGCCCCGGCCCGCAGCGAAACGGGCCAGGGCGCCGACGGTCAGAGAATGTTGAACGGAATGGTGGTGACCACGCGGAACTCATCCAGGCTGCCATCGCCCTGGGCCTTGCTGGCGCGATGGGTGGTGTAGGTGGCGCGGATGCTGGTGTCTTTCAGCGGCCCGCTCTGCAACGCGTAGCTGGTGCCGATACCCCACTCATAGTGGGTTTCGCCATCCAGGCCATTCACGTCGTAGGCAGTGCCGCGGTAGTGGGTGCCGTCGATACCCCAGCCGCGGGCGTTGTACAGGTTGAACTTCAGGCCAGGCACGCCATAGGGCGCCATGTTCAGCACATAGGAAATCTGCAGTGATTTCTCGTTGGGGCCATTGAAGTCCGACAGCAGCGAGTTGGCCAGGAAGATGCCGTTGGTTTCGTGCAGGTAGTCGAAGTACTCATTGCCGTTGACCTGCTGCCAGGAGGCGCTGAGGGTGTGGGCCTGATGGGTCAGGCCCAGTGACAGGCTGTAGGTGTCGTTGTCGATCTTGCCCATTTTCTGGCTGCCGGCGTCGACGGTCTTGTAGTAGTTCAGGCCGGTGCTCAGGCTGAGCACTGCGCTGTCGCCGAGCACATGGTTGGCGCCGAAGTAGTACTGGTTCCAGAAGTCGTCGACCTTGGTGGCGTACAGGCTGGTACTCAGGCTCTTGAACGGCTGGTAGTTGATGCCGGCGGTGCTGGCGCGGTCGGTTTCCACGCCGGTGGCGCTGTACTCGCTGCGGAACTTGCTGAGGCTCTGTTCGGTACGTGGCGAGACGCGGTCGAAGGTGCCCAGGTCGAGGCTGAGGTTGTCGAATTCAGCGCTGTGCAGGAACGCGCCCTGGAAGCTCGAGGGCAGGGCGCGGTTGCCGATGTAGGCGATCATCGGCGTATCCACCGACTGGCGGCCAAGGGTAAGGGTGGTGTTGGACACGCGCGCCTTGATATTGCCCAGGCCCAGTTTGCTCCACTGGCCGACGGGGTCGCCATCGCTGTGGGTGAGGGTGCGGTTGTTGGGGCCGGCGATGGCTTCGCGGCTCTGCTGCAGGGCGATGGCGTTGTAGCCGGCAGCCTCGACGGCGAAGCCCACGGTACCCTGGGTGAAGCCGGAGCTGTAATTGAGGATGGTGCCCTGGACCCAGTTTTCACGGCTGTGGGTGTCGTGGCGGGTGCCGTCGTTCTTGTAGTACTTCCACAGCGGGGCGCGTGCGGCACGTTCACGGGCATACCAGTTGCGGGTGCTGCCGGACAGGCTTTGGCCGTCGATGAAGCCGCTGGCTTGCGCTTGCTCGCTGCTGCTTTTGAGGGTGAGCGGAATGTAGTCCTGGCTCTGCGGATCTGCCTGGGCCACCGTGGAAAAGGCACCGATGGATAACGCCAGTGCGGTCAAGGTGAATACTTTCAAGGTTAAAGCTCCCTTTCTTTTCTAGTTATGGCCGGCCTTGTGGGCCGGGTGATTGCTGCGGTGTTGCCAGGGGTGCCGCGGGATCGCCGGGCAGAATCGGGGCGTTGTGTTGGCCGTTCTGGCTTCTTCGCGGGCAAGCCCGCTCCCACAGGTAGGGCGCAGTGTCCGAACCTGTCGAGATCCTGTGGGAGCGGGCTTGCCCGCGAAGAGGCCGGTACTGGCTAACGCTTAATCAACACTCACACCGGAAAAATCATTGCGCCCAAACGGGCTGACCTTGAACTGGGAAACCTTGACGCTAAGCGGCTGGCTCACGGTGGAATGCGCCACCGGCGTAATCGGTACCTGCTGCTTGAGCCGCTGCTGGGCCTGCTGGTACAGGGCGGTGCGTTGCGTACGGTCGGTCACTTGCTTGGCCTGCTTGACCAGGCTGTCGTACTGCGGATCGCACCACTGCGAGTAGTTGTTGCTGCCGATGGCATCGCAGCTGTAGAGGGTGCCCAGCCAGTTGTCCGGGTCGCCGTTGTCACCGGTCCAGCCGATCAGGGCGATGTCGTGCTCACCGTTTTTCATGCGCTTGAGGTATTCGCCCCATTCGTAGCTGACGATGCGTACCTTGAATCCGAGCTTGCTCCAGTCGGCCTGGAGCATTTCGGCCATCAGCTTGGCATTGGGGTTGTACGGGCGTTGCACCGGCATGGCCCACAGGGTGATCTCGGTGCCAGGTTTGACACCCGCCTGCTGGAGCAGCTGTCTGGCCTTTTCCGGCGCGTACGGGGCGTCCTTGATGCTGTCGTCATAGGACCACTGGGTCGGTGGCATGGCGTTGACCGCCCGTTGGCCGGCGTCCTGGTACACCGCCTGGAGGATGGCTTCCTTGTTGACCGCCATGTCCATTGCCTGGCGCACTTCCAGGCGGTCGAATGGCGGGTGCTGGGTGTTGTAGGCGATGTAGCCGAGGTTGAAGCCTGGTTGCTGGAGCACCTGCAGCGTGCTGTCGGCCTTGAGCGCCGGCAGGTCGGCCGGGCGTGGGTGCAGGGTGACCTGGCATTCATTGCGGCGCAGCTTCTGGATACGCACCGACGGGTCGGTATTGATCGAGAACACCAGGTTGTCGATCTTCACCTCGTTCGCTGCCCAATAGTCCTTGTTGCCCTTGTAGCGGATCTGCGAATCCTTCTGGTAGCGCTGGAACACGAACGGCCCGGTACCGATAGGCTGCTGATTGATGTCGCTGGGGCGTCCACTGGCCAGCAGCTGTTCGGCGTATTCAGCGGAGAGGATGGAGGCGAAGCTCATGGCCAGGTTCTGGATGAACGCGGCATCGACGGTGTTCAGGGTGAACACCACGGTCAATGGGTCGGTCTTCTCGACACGGGCGATATTCTTGTCCAGGCCCATGCCGTTGAAATAGGGAAACTCGGTAGGGTAGGCCTGACGGAACCGATGACCCTTGTCGAGCATGCGGTTGAAGGTGAACAGCACATCGTCGGCGTTGAACGTGCGGCTCGGGCTGAAGGCCTTGTTGCTGTGGAACTTGACCCCTTCGCGCAGGTGGAAGGTGTAGCGCAGGCCGTCGTCGGACACCTCCCAGTGCGTCGCCAGGGCCGGGTGCACGGTGGTGCCGCCACGTTCGAACTCGACCAGGCGGTTGTAGATGGGTTCGGCGGCGTCGTTGTCGGTGGCGCTGGTGTACTGGGCGGTGTCGAAGCCGGCTGGGCTGCCTTCAGAGCAGAACACCAGGTTGTTGGCCAGCAGGACCGGGGATTGGCTGACCAGGCCCAGAGCCAGCAGCGCGGAAAGGCGGGTAACGTGGCGCATGGCAAATCCTTTTTCATCTGTTCGCGCCGCCTCCGGGTACGAATGGCGGCAACAGTTCGCCGTCCCCGCAGCGTATGGCCGCAGGACGACATGAAGAGGTGGTGGGGGTGAAGGGCACCCGCGATTCAGCGGGTGCCTCGGTCAGCCTATTTGTCCACGCTGACGCCGTAGAAGGAATTCAGCGCGAACGGGCTGATCTTGAAGTCCTTCACCTTGGCGCTCATGGGCTGGTAGACAGTGGAGTGGGCGATCGGGGTGATCGGTACCTGCTCCTTGAGGATGTGCTGCGCCTTCTGGTACAGCTCGGTGCGCTTGGCCTGGTCGGACGTGGCCTTGGCCTGCTTGATCAGGTCGTCATAGGGTTTGTAGCACCACTTGGAGAAGTTGTTGCCATCGACGGCATCGCAACCGTAGAGGGTACCCAGCCAGTTGTCCGGGTCACCATTGTCACCGCTCCAGCCAATCAGCATGGCACCCTGTTCGCCACCTTTGGAGCGCTTGATGTACTCGCCCCATTCATAACTGACGATCTTCGCCTTGATACCGATCTTGGCCCAGTCGGACTGGAGCATTTCGGCCATTAGTTTGGCATTGGGGTTGTACGGGCGTTGCACGGGCATGGCCCACAGGGTGATTTCGGTGCCTTCCTTGATGCCGGCTTCCTTGAGCAGTTGCTTGGCTTTCTCGGGGTCGAAGGCGGCGTCCTTGATGCTGTCGTCATAGGACCACTGTGTGGGCGGCATGGCGTTGACCGCCAGCTGGCCGGCGCCCTGGTACACCGACTCGATGATCTTTTTCTTGTCCACGGCCATGTCCAGCGCCTGTCGGACTTTCAGCTGGGCCATGGGGTTGGCCTCGTTGCTGCCCTTGATCTTGTCCATCACGTTGTAGGCGATATAGCCGAGGTTGAAACCGGCCTGCTGCGGCATTTGCAGGTTCTTGTCGGCTTTTAGAGGCTCGATGTCGGCCGGGCGTGGGAACAGGGTGACCTGGCACTCGTTCTTCTTGAGCTTCTGCATGCGCACCGAGGCGTCGGTGGTGATGGCAAAGATCAGGTTGTCGATCTTCACGTCCTCGGGCTGCCAGTAGTCCTTGTTGCCCTTGAAGCGGATCTGCGCGTCCTTCTGGTATTTGCTGAACACGAACGGGCCGGTGCCGATCGGCTTCTGGTTGATGTCGGCGGCCTTGCCGTTCTTTAGGAGCTGGTCGGCGTATTCGGCGGACTGGATCGAGGCAAAGCTCATGGCCAGGTTCTGGATGAACGCGGCGTCAACCTCGTTGAGGGTGAACTTCACCGTGTGCTCGTCAAGCTTCTCCACCTTGGCAATGTTCTTGTCCATGCCCATGTCGGTGAAGTATGGAAACTCGGTGGGGTACGCCTTACGGAACGGGTTGTCCTTGTCGAGCATGCGGTTGAAGGTGAACAGCACGTCGTCGGCGTTGAACGGGCGACTGGGCTTGAAGTAGTCGGTGGTGTGGAACTTGACCCCTTCGCGCAGGTGGAAGGTGTAGGTCTTGCCGTCGTCGGACACTTCCCATTTGGTCGCCAGGCCCGGGATGACCGCAGTGCCGCCGCGCTCGAACTGGGTCAGGCGGTTGAACACGGTCTCTGCCGAGGCATCGAAGTCGGTCCCGGTGGTGTACTGCCCCGGATCGAAGCCGGCCGGGCTGCCTTCGGAGCAGAACACCAGGTTGGATGCGGCAACGGCCGACGGTGCGCCGCTGAGCAAGCCTGCACCCAGCAGGAACGGAATGACTGCGTGTTTGAGCATGGTGGCCTCATTGTTGTCATTTTTTGGATGAGGTGGCCTCGTGAGCCGACCTGCGGATACTTATGCAGGGGGCGTTCCCATTGCAACAGGTACAAGGATAGTTGACGCCGGGAAAGTGGCACGAACGTACATGGATGTCGCATCGGTATAACTTTTGGTGAAGTTAAACGTTTGCGTAGGCAAAATGATGGCGTTTTGCGCGATGTTTCTAGGTAGGGGAAAGCGTAGGACGCACCCTGTTGGTGCGTAAGAAATGTCTGAAAATCGTGACAACGACGCAGTCACCCGTAGGAGCGGGTTTACCCGCGAACACGGGCGAAGCCCGTGCCTCCACCACCGTGTCTTGCTCGCGGGCTCCCACAGATGATGCGTGGACGCCTTATGGCATCTGCACTTCGATCAGGCCATCGGCATTCATGCTCACTTCACTGGTGCCTGCCTCGATATCTGGCGCCGGTGCCGCTTCATCAGCCCCCATCGCCTTCATCGCCATCGGCGCGCTACGCAAGTACGGGCGCGGGTAGCCGCTGCTGTTGAGATTCAGGCTCACCACTTTGTAGCCTTTGCCACCCAGCGCTTCGGTCGCCAGTTGCGCGCGTGCCTTGAAGGCATCGACCGCATCCTTGAGCAGTGCATCCTCGCTGGCCTTGCGCGTGGCCGGGGCGATGGAGAAGTCCATGCCAGCCATTTTCAGCTCTTGCAACAAATCGGCGGTAAGCTGGGACAAGGCCGGGAAGTTGGCGCTTTCAAGGCGCAGTTCGGCGCGCTCGCGCCAGCCGGTAATTTTCTGGCCCTTGCTGTCATACACCGGGTAGCTGTTGCGGCTGCCTTGGCTGATCTTCACGTCCTTGACCTGGCGCGACTGCTGCACGGCCTTGTTCATGGTTTCGGTAATCTGCTTGGCGAGCTTGCCCGGGTCGCTGTTCTGCGCTTCGCTGTACAGGGTCACGACCATCAGGTCGCGCGCCACTTCCTTGCTGACTTCGGCACGCAGCGATACCTGGTTGAAACGCGGTTCATCGGCAGCCAGTGCCGGCAGGCTGGCGAGCAGGCCGCAAGACATGATCAGGGCGGCGCCGCGACGTGGGATTTGCATGTGGTACTCCTTGGCATTTGAAGGCGTGGGGGCTGGTCATCCATTCCACGCATGGCCCATAGGACCGGCAACAGTGTAGTGGGTTCAAAAGTGCCATCATGAACCTGTGACAAAGTGTGGCGCTTTGCCGCATCGCTGCAGCGAGGCGCCCGGCTTCGGTATACTCCAGCCGATTTTTCTGGAGCACTCATCAGGAGAGCTCATGCTCGCCGCCGTACAACCGTTGTCCGCTACCCGCCAGAACCTCTGGCGCCTGACCGTCATTCGGGTCCTGGTCCTGGCTGCCCAGGCCGGCTCGGTGGGCGTTGCCTACTGGACCGAACTGCTGCCATTGCCCTGGCTGTCACTGGCCGGCACTTTGGCCTTGTCTTCGTTGCTGTGTGCCTTCACGGCCCTGCGCCTGCGGCTGTCGCTGCCCGTCACCGAAATGGAGTACGCCCTGCAGCTGGCCTGTGACCTGCTGATCCACAGTGCCTTGCTGTATTACTCCGGCGGCTCGACCAACCCGTTCGTGTCGTATTACCTGGTGCCGCTGGCGATCGCTGCGGTGACCTTGCCGTGGCTGTATTCGCTGATCCTGTCGGGCATTGCGCTGACGGCCTACAGTTTGCTGCTGGTGCAGTTCTACCCGCTCGAAGGGCTGCCGATGGCGCGGGACAAGATGCAGGTCTACGGCATGTGGCTGAGCATTGCCCTGGCGGCGGCTGTGATCACCTTCTTTGCCGCGCGCATGGCCGAAGAGCTGCGCCGCCAGGAGCAGCTGCGTTCAGAGCGGCGTGAAGAAAGCCTGCGCGACGAGCAACTGCTGGCTGTGGCTACCCAGGCTGCCGGTGCCGCCCATGAACTGGGTACACCGCTGGCGACCATGAGCGTGCTGATCAACGAAATGCGCCAGGACCACACCGACCCGCTGTTGCAGGAGGACCTGCAAATCCTCCAGGACCAGGTAAAGCTGTGCAAAGAGACCTTGCAACAGCTGGTGCGCGCAGCCGAAGCCAATCGACGCCTGGCCATCGTGGAGCAGGATGTGACCGCCTGGCTGGACGAGGCGCTCAACCGCTGGCACCTGATGCGCCCGGAAGCCAGCTACCGCTTCCAGCGCCTGCGCGACGGCAAGGTGCCGCGGCTGGCGCCGCCGCCAGACCTGACCCAGGCGTTACTGAATCTGTTGAACAATGCCGCCGATGCCTGCCCTGATGATCTGGAGGTTCGCCTGGACTGGGACGCCCAGGACATCGTCATCAGTATCCACGACCATGGTCCTGGTGTACCGCCAGCCATTGCCGAAGCCATTGGCAAACCTTTTATTACCACCAAGGGCAAAGGCTTCGGCCTGGGCCTGTTCTTGAGCAAGGCCAGCGTGACCCGTGCGGGCGGCTCGGTGAAACTCTATAGTCATGAACAGGGTGGCACCCTGACCGAACTGCGCCTGCCCTATGGCAAGCGAGGAGATGAATGATGAGCGAAGAAAACCAGGTCGAAAGCGAAGAGCTGCCGCACCTGCTGCTGGTGGATGACGATGCCACCTTCACCCGGGTCATGGCCCGGGCCATGAGCCGTCGCGGTTTCCGTGTGAGCACTGCCAGTTCTGCCGAAGAAGGCTTGATTCTGGCCCAGCAGGACCTGCCGGACTACGCCACGCTGGACCTGAAGATGGATGGCGACTCCGGCCTGGTGCTGCTGCCCAAGCTGCTGGAACTGGACCCGGAAATGCGCGTGGTGATCCTGACCGGTTACTCGAGCATTGCCACCGCAGTGGAGGCGGTCAAGCGCGGTGCCTGCAACTACCTGTGCAAGCCGGCTGACGCCGATGACGTGTTGGCAGCACTGCTGTCGGAGCACACCGACCTGGATACCCTGGTGCCGGAAAACCCGATGTCGGTCGATCGCCTGCAGTGGGAACACATCCAGCGCGTGCTGAACGAGCATGAAGGCAATATCTCGGCCACCGCGCGGGCGCTGGGCATGCACCGACGGACGTTGCAGCGCAAGTTGCAGAAGCGGCCGGTTCGGCGCTGATTCCTTATCGATGATGTTGGCCTGTTCGCGGGGGAATCCGCTCCTGCAACTGTGAGCGCGGGCTTGCCCGCGAAGGGCTGCACAGCAGCCCCAATCAAGGCGAGCTCGATGAAGGTACTGTTGGTCATCCTTGCGCTGGTTGCAGGTAGCGCCAAAGCTGAAGACTGGCCTGACCCGCAGTGGCAGAACGACCCTGCCACCCTCGACTGGCAGGCCGTCGACGCCTACGCCTTTCCTGCACGCTCCCCCTCGGAGCGCAACGGCATCCGCACGGACGCTCTGCTGATCATCCGCGACGGGCGTATCCTCCACGAGCGCTACACCGCGCCCACCCGCGCCGCCACCGCGCACCTGACCTGGTCGGTAAGCAAGAGCATACTGGCCACGGTAATGGGCGTAGCCCAGGGCGAAGGCCGCTTCCAGCTGCAAGACCCGGTCAGCCGCTTCTATCCCCCCATGCGCGCCCACCCAGGCGTGCGCGTGGCCGACCTGCTGCACTGGGCCAGTGGCCTCGAGTGGCAGGAAGACTACGAATACGCGCCGCTGAAGTCCTCGGTGGTGGCCATGCTGTATACCCGGGGCCGCGCAGACATGGCCGCCTACGCGGCGGCGCGGGGTGCCGCCGCCAGCCCCGGTCAGCGATTCCTCTACTCCAGCGGCGACAGTAACCTGCTGGCCGCCGCGCTGCGTGGCATGCTCGATGCCGGGCAGTACCCCGACTACCCCTGGCACGCACTGTTCACCCCGTTGGGTATCGGCAGTGCGGTGTGGGAGCGTGACCGGGCAGGCACCTACGTAGGCTCTTCCTATCTCTACCTCAGTGCCCGCGATTTGGCCCGTATTGGCCTGCTGATGCAGCGCGACGGGCGCTGGCAGGGCCGACAATTGCTGCCCAAAGCCTGGGTAGCCTTCAACCGCACCCCGTTTGCCCAGGCCCAGGCGCTGCCTGGCGAGGCCATCCCGGGCGGCCACTGGTGGCTCAACCAGCCGCTGGCTGGCGCCGAACGGCCTTGGCCCAGTGCACCCGCAGACACCTTCGCCGCCCTTGGCCACTGGGGGCAGGCGTTATATGTGGTGCCTGAGCAAAAGCTGGTGATCGTGCGCTACGCCGATGACCGTGACAGCAGCTATCGACACGACGAATTGCTCAAGCGGGTGCTGGCGGTACTGGCCGGGGAGGGGGCATGAAGCGGTTATTGCTGCTGGCGCTGGCAGGGCTCCTGTACTGGGCCTGGCAGGAACGCCAGGCGCTGGCGGACTTCCCCGGCATACTCTCGGCCTACTCGGCCAAGGAATACTGCTCCTGCCGCTTTGTCATGGGCTTTGACAAGGTGTACTGCCAAGGGTACGTGAAGCAGTGGCTGCCACTGAGCCTGCTGGAGGAAAACAGCCAGCAGCAGCGAGTCACCGCTGAAGGCCTGGGGCGGCGCAGCCAGGCGGCTTGGCAAGGCGCGCGTGAGGGCTGCCGCTTGCTGCCATGAATGCAGGCGGGTAAGGTTGGCGGCCTGGTTTCACGAGATCTGTCATGTTCAAGTTGCCCCGTCTGCTGCCTGCCTTATTGCTGGCTCTGTGCCTGCCCGCTCATGCCAATTGGCACCTGGATGGCGAATCTTCACGGCTGTCGTTCATCACCGGCAAGAACGGCGACACCGCCGAAGTGCATCGTTTTCTGGTGCTGCACGGCACGGTCGACCGCAAGGGTGTGGCCGGGTTGAGGATCGAGATGGACTCGGTAAGCAGCGGTATTCCGCTGCGTGACGAGCAAATGCGCGACAACCTGTTCGAGGTCGAGCGCTTCGCCGAGGCTACAGTGAAGACGCAGATCGACCTGCAGCCGATCAATGATCTGGCCGACGGTGCACAGATCGAATTGCGCCTGCCGCTGACGGTCACCCTGCATGGCCAGTCGCACAGCTACAATGTCCTGTTGCTGGCCACCCGCCTGGATGCGCGGCGCTTTCAGGTGGTGACCCTTGAGCCTCTGGTGCTGCGCGCCGAAGATTTTGGCTTGGTGCCGGGGCTGGAAAGCCTGCGCAAGTTCGCCAGGTTGAAGTCCATCAACCCGTCGGTACCGGTTAGCGCGGTGCTGATCTTCACTGCGCGCTGACATGGCGGGGCCAGTCTTCCCCTGGCGGGATGGCAATCAGTTCGAACTGCTTATCGACGGCCCTGCGTTCTTTCCGCGCATGCTCCTGGCGATCATGCGTGCCGAGTTCCAGGTTGACCTGGAGCTGTACCTGGTCGAGGCCGGTGCCTGTGCCGAGGCGGTGGTCGACGCGCTGGAGCAGGCTGCCCGGCGTGGCGTGCGGGTGCGGTGCCTGTTCGATGACTACGGTTCATTGGCCTTCAACAGCGCGTTGCGTCAGCGCCTGCTGGACGCCGGCGTGTACTTGCGCTGGTATAACCGCCTGCGCTGGAAGCGTGGCCTGCGTAACCTCTACCGTGATCATCGCAAATTGCTACTGGTTGACGAACGTTGGGCAGTGGTGGGGGGGACGGGCGTTACCGACGAGTTCTGGACGCCGGGTGAGGCGACCAGCGAATGGCACGAAGTGATGGTGCAGATGCAGGGGCCGGTGGTGAGCGACTGGCAGTTGCTGTTCGACCGTCAGTGGCAAGCCAACAACCGCCGCACCGCCTGGCGCCCTGCTGAAGGCTTTGGCCTGCCGCGTCTGCCCAAGGTGCCTGCGCAGGGGCAGGGCATGGGCCGGGTCGCTTATGCCGACGCCCGCCAGCACCAGGACATCCTGCACGCGCTGGTACGGGCACTGAACAGCGGCCAGAAACGGGTGTGGCTGGCCACGCCGTACTTCTTGCCGACCTGGAGCGTGCGCCGGTCGTTGCGCCGGGCTGCCAGCAAGGGCCTGGACGTGCGTCTGTTGTTGACCGGCCCGCGTACCGATCACCCCTCGGTACGCTACGCCGGGCATCGTTACTACCCGCGTCTGTTGCGCGCGGGCGTACGGATTTTCGAGTACCAGCCGTGCTTCCTGCACCTGAAGATGGCTGTGGTAGACGACTGGGTCAGCGTCGGTTCGTGCAACTTCGACCACTGGAACTTGCGCTTCAACCTTGAAGCCAACATCGAAGCGCTCGACCCGCCGTTGACAGCGGCGGTGGTGGCCAGCTTCGAGCGCGACTTCGCCCAGAGCGAAGAAGTCGACCTCGCCCACTGGCATGCTCGCCCTTTGTGGCGCAGGGTGAAGCAACGGATCTGGGGCTGGCTCGATCGGCTGGTGGTCAACTTCCTCGACCGCCGTGACTGACAGCGGCTATCGTGCAGTGACTATTCACAGTTAACCGAAGGAGTGGGCGAGATGACGGCGAAGAAAATTCTCATGCTGGTGGGCGACTACGTCGAAGATTACGAAGCGATGGTGCCGTTCCAGGCCTTGAGCATGGTGGGCCACACGGTGCATGCGGTGTGCCCGGAAAAGCTGGCGGGGCAGACCGTGCGTACCGCGATTCATGACTTCGAGGGTGAGCAGACCTACAGCGAAAAGCCTGGGCACAATTTTGCCCTGAATTATGATTTCGTGCGGGTGCGGCCTGAGAGTTATGACGCGCTGCTGATCCCGGGTGGCCGGGCGCCGGAGTACCTGCGCCTGAATGAAAAGGTGTTGGACCTGGTGCGGGCGTTCGACCAGGCCGGCAAGCCGATTGCGGCGGTCTGCCATGGGGCCCAGCTGCTGGCGGCGGCAGGGGTGCTGGAGGGGCGTGAGTGCAGCGCGTACCCGGCATGTGCGCCAGAAGTGCGCCTGGCGGGTGGCACGTTCATCGACATCGCGGTGGACCAGGCGCATGTGGATGGCAACCTGGTGACCGCACCGGCATGGCCCGCGCACCCGGCCTGGCTGGCGGCGTTCCTGCAAGTGCTGGGCACGCGTATTGTCTGACAGGCTTGATTGAGTTGGCAGCGGGTTGCTTCAGGCAACCTGCTCCACCCAGTCATTGAGGTTGTAGTAGTTGGTGACCCGGGCAATCTTGCCACAGTGAATATAGAAGAACGCCCCTGCCGGCAGCACATAGGTCTGGCCGTTTGCTGTCGGCAACCCTTCGTCATCGGCCAGGTATTGGCCATGCACGGTGAACTCCGCCGCCGCGCGGCTGCCATCGGCGTTCTGCATCACCACGATGTCGGCCAGGCGCTCGCGGTAGCAGCGGTTCATCTTTTCCATGAACGCGGCGAACCTGGCCTTGCCCATCTGGCGCTCACCCTGGTTGATGTCGTGGATCACGTCTTCGCTGAGCAGCGCCAGAAACGCCTGCATGTCACCCGCGTTGAAGGCGGCGTAGTAAGCATTTACCAGTTCGGTTGCGGTCATGGAACATTTCCTGTCGTGTAGGGAAAAGGCGGGTCGTTAACTCGGATGATAGGGTTTCCCCTCAAGCCCGGCTTAGCCGAGCGCGTCATCCACATCGACAAAACGACCGCCAAACATGGAAATACGCCTGTTGCACGGTGCCGCTATCGCGCCTTACATCGATGACCTCGCTCGCCTGCGCCTTACTGTGTTCCGCGAGTTCCCCTACCTCTACGACGGCACCCCGGAGTACGAGGCCGACTACCTGGCCAACTATGCCCGCTCCGGGCGCAGCCTGGTTGTGCTGGCGCTGGACGACGGCAAGGTGGTCGGCGCCTCTACCGGCCTGCCGCTGGTGGATGTCGCGCCCGAATTCCAGCAGCCATTCCTGGCCCAGGGGCGCGACCCAGCCAGTGTGTACTACTTCGGTGAGTCGCTGGTGTTGCCGGCATACCGCGGACAGGGCCTGGGGGTTCGCTTCTTCATCGAGCGCGAGTCCTACGCACACAAACTGGCCGAGTTCGATTACTGCGCGTTCTGCGCGGTCGAGCGCCCCGGTGCGCACCCGCGCCGGCCAGCCGAGTACAAACCCCTGCACGGCTTCTGGCGCAACCGCGGCTTCCTGCACGACCCATCGCTGCGTACCAACTACGCCTGGCGCGATCTGGACGAGCAGGAAAGCTCCGACAAGCTGATGTCGTTCTGGCTCAAGGCACTGCCGGTATGATCCGCCTGGCAGCCTGCCAGTACGCCATCGAGCTGCACGAAACCTGGGACGCCTACGCCGACCACCTGCAAGGCCTGTGCGCCGAAGCGGTGGAGGCGGGGGCACACTTGCTGCTACTGCCGGAGTACGCCGGGCTGGTGCTGAGCGGCCAGCTGAATGCCGGGCAGCGGGAAGACCTGAAGGCTTCGATTGCCGGTATCCAGCCGCTGATCGAACCTTGGAAAGCGTTGTGCGAGAGCCTTGCCCGACGCTGGGGGATCTACCTGCAACCGGGCAGTGTGCCGGTGCTGGACAACGATGGGCGCTACCGCAACCGTGCCTGGCTGTTCGGCCCCCAAGGTGTGCTGGGTTATCAGGACAAACTGATGATGACCCGCTTCGAGCGCGAGCAGTGGGACATCGCTGCAGGCCAGGGGCTGCAGGTGTTCGAAACCGAACTGGGGCGCTTGGGCATCCTGATCTGCTACGACAACGAGTTCCCGATGCTGGCCCGCCGCCTGGCCGAGTGTGGTGCCGACCTGATCCTGGCGCCAAGTTGTACCGATACCGAAGCCGGTTACCACCGGGTGCGTATTGGCGCCCAGGCGCGCGCCCTGGAGAACCAGATTGCCGTGTTGCAGAGCCCGACGGTGGGGGTGGCGCCCTGGTCGCCGGCATTGGACGAGAATATCGGCCGGGCAGGCTTGTTCGTACCGCCGGATCACGGGATGCCGGGGGATGGGGTGGTGGCGTTGAGCGAGCAGCTGAACCCGGACTGCAGCCAGTGGCTGGTGTGTGAGGTAGATTTGGAGGAAGTGCGGCGGGTGAGGCGGGAAGGGCAGGTGTTTACCTGGCGGGACTGGCCGGAGCAGTTCGAGAGAGTCCTGTGATGACTGTGGCGGCCTCTTCGCGGGCAAGCCCGCTCCCACAGTCAAATGCGTAGCCTTCTGGCTTGCGCTGTACGTGTGGGAGCGGGCTTGCCCGCGAAGCAGCCGCCGCAGTTACATCAGGTTACTTCACTTCGACGGCCAGGCTTTCGGCAATCTTGCTCTGCCACAGGGCAGGGCCAGTGATGTGTACCGACTCACCGTTGCTGTCCACGGCGACGGTCACCGGCATGTCCTTGACCTCGAACTCGTAGATCGCTTCCATGCCCAGCTCGGCGAAGGCCAGTACCTTCGACTTGCGGATGGCCTGGGCGACCAGGTAGGCAGCGCCGCCAACGGCCATCAGGTACACGGCCTTGTTGTCCTTGATCGCCTCGATGGCGGTCGGGCCACGCTCGGACTTGCCGATCATGCCCAGCAGGCCAGTCTGCTCGAGGATCTGGCGAGTGAACTTGTCCATACGGGTAGCAGTGGTCGGGCCGGCTGGGCCTACCACTTCGTCACCCACCGGGTCGACCGGGCCGACGTAGTAGATGAAGCGGCCTTTCAGGTCTACCGGCAACTCTTCGCCACGGTTGAGCATTTCAACCATGCGCTTGTGCGCGGCATCGCGGCCGGTCAGCATCTTGCCGTTGAGCAGGATGGTTTCACCCGGCTTCCAGCTGGCCACTTCTTCCGGGGTGATGTCGTCGAGGTTGACGCGACGGGCGCTCGGGCCGGCTTCCCAGACGATTTCCGGGTAGGCGTCCAGCGACGGCGCTTCCAGTTCTGCCGGGCCGGTGCCATCGAGCACGAAGTGGGCGTGGCGGGTAGCAGCGCAGTTGGGGATCATGCACACCGGCAAGGACGCGGCGTGGGTCGGGTAGTCCATGATCTTGACGTCGAGCACGGTGGTCAGGCCACCCAGGCCCTGGGCGCCGATGCCCAGCTGGTTGACCTTGTCGAACAGCTCCAGGCGGATTTCTTCCAGGCGGTTCTGTGGGCCACGGGCTTTCAGTTCGTGAATGTCGATGGACTCCATCAACACTTCCTTGGCCATGACCGCGGCCTTCTCGGCGGTACCGCCGATGCCGATGCCGAGCATGCCAGGCGGGCACCAGCCAGCACCCATGGTCGGCACGGTCTTCAGTACCCAGTCGACGATCGAGTCGGACGGGTTGAGCATGGCCATCTTCGACTTGTTTTCCGAGCCGCCGCCCTTGGCTGCGACATCGACTTCCACCTTGTCGCCGGGGACGATGGAGTAGTGGATCACTGCCGGGGTGTTGTCCTTGGTGTTCTTGCGGGCACCGGCCGGGTCGGCCAGGATCGAAGCGCGCAGGACGTTTTCGGGCAGGTTGTAGGCGCGACGCACACCTTCGTTGATCATGTCGTCGACGCTCATGGTGGCGCCATCCCAGCGCACGTCCATGCCCACGCGGATGAACACGGTGACGATACCGGTGTCCTGGCAGATTGGACGATGGCCGGTGGCGCACATGCGCGAGTTGATCAGGATCTGGGCGATGGAATCGCGTGCAGCAGGCGATTCCTCACGCAGATAGGCCTCGTGCATGGCCTGGATGAAATCGACGGGGTGGTAGTACGAGATGAATTGCAGGGCGTCGGCGACGCTCTGAATCAGGTCGTCTTGCTTGATCACGGTCATGCAGCGCGCTCCTCTTAAAGACGGGAACATTCAAAAAGACGCTCGACATAGCCGACCAGCACGTCGAAGCGCCTTGCAAGGCGCCGGCAGGTCAGGCCGACGGAAAAAGGCGCGGCAGTATAGCGCGCATCCGTGCCCGGCACACCTGCGGCCGGTCTGGACCATGGTCGGCAGCGCGCAGGCATCTATTTTGCTGGTGTGCTCTGCTTGGCTTACAGTGAGCCTTGGACAGCAGGAGATGTACCGAACATGCCCGAAATTTGCGTGGGCGAGCGCCGCTGGCTGGTGCCCATTGGCAGCAACCTGCTCGATGCCCTCAACGAGGCGGGGCTGAATGTGCCTTACAGTTGCCGCGCTGGCAGTTGCCACGCCTGCCTGGTGCGCTGCCTGGAAGGGCAACCGGCAGACGCTTTGCCCGAGGCGTTGGCGTTGGAGAAACACGCCCAGGGCTGGCGCCTGGCCTGCCAGTGCCGGGTGGTCGAGGACCTGCGTGTGGCGCTATACGACCCCCTGCTGGGCGGTGTCCCGGCGCAGGTCTGTGCGTTGGACTGGTTTGGCGATGTGTTGCGCCTGCGGTTGCGCTCCGATCGGGTGGTGCGTTACCAGGCGGGGCAGCACGTGGTGCTGTGGCTAGGCGCGGTTGCTCGGCCTTATTCCTTGGCCAGCCTGCCGGGCGAGGATGATTTTCTCGAGTTTCATATCGATTGCCAGCGGCCTGGTGCCTTTTGCGACAAGGCGCGTGGTCTGCAGGTCGGCGATGAGATGCGTTTGGGGGAGTTCAGAGGCGGAGCCCTTCATTACGACCCTGATTGGCAGGAGCGGCCGCTGTGGTTGCTGGCTGCGGGAACCGGGCTGGCGCCGCTCTGGGGTATCTTGCGCGAAGCGTTGCGCCGGGGGCATCGGGGCGAAATCCGGGTGGTACATGTGGCGCGGGATTCGGCTGGGCACTATCTGGCGGAGAAGCTGCTGAAGCTGCCAGGGGTCAGTGTCGAGCTGGTGCTGGTGGAGCATGTGGATGAAGCGTTGGCCGGGATGCGGCTGTTGTCGCGACAGACGGTGGCGCTGCTGTGTGGGGCACCGGGGAGTGTCGAGCGGTTTGCCCGACGCATGTTCATGGCAGGGGTACCGCGGGGACAGGTGTTTGCTGATGTGTTCGTCGAGCATGCCTGAGTAGCATTTGAAGTGCGAAGGGCCGCAAAGCGGCCCCTCTTTCATGCGGCGCTGCGCTCGGCGACGGGCACCTCGGCCAGCCCCCGCCGATAGAGAACCAGGTAATACGACCCCAATCCGATCAACCAGCAGAACACTGCCGTCCACACATTGTGCGACAGGAAGTGCGCCCCCTGCATCATCCTGCCCACCGACAGTATCGACCCTGCTGTCAAGGCCACTACAAACGCCACCCGCGCCAGGCGCGGCTTGCGATCACGCAGCATGAAGAACAAGGCGAACAGGCAGAAACCCGTCGCTGCATGCCCGCCCGGCCAGCACAGGCCAGGCTTGTCGGTAGGCGGCCGTGGTTCCAGCAGCTTGCTGTAGGTTTCGGTGCCGCCAAACTGGGTCAGGCTCCAGGGGCACTGCACCTGGGTGACTTTTTTCAGCGGCGTGACAAACGCCGTGGACAAGCCCAGTGCCAGCGCCAGGCAGCCCAGTTCACGGCGCCAGCCAAACAGGCGCTTCCAGAAAAAGCTCGCGGCAAAGGTCAGCAGCGATATCACCCCCAACAGGATCACCACTTGCTTGACCCGGTCATGCAGGATGTTTTCCAACAGGTAACTGTGGCGGCCAATGAACTGCCCGGCAGCGGGGTCGAAGAACAGGTTGGCGACATCCATGTCGACTGAAGTCAGCTCCAGCAGGATCAAGGCCACCGCAGTCGCCAGGGGAATTCCCAGGTACAGCCAGTAGTTGATCGGGCGAGGGCGGGTGCGTTGCTGCATGACGGCTCCAGGGCGCGAAAAAGATCGGGCATTGTCGACCGCCCGCTATCCTGTGTCCGTGAAGGATCAGTGAAAAAACCGTCAAGTGCGGTGAATTTTCCCCAGGGCTGGCACCGTGCAGGCATAGGCCTTAAGCTGCGCCTGCCGCGCACCACAGCGAGAAGCGCCGCACAGGAGAAACCGATGCGCATTCTTTTGGTTGAAGACAACCGCGATATCCTGGCCAACCTGGCCGATTACCTGGGCATGAAAGGCTACACCGTCGACTGTGCCCAGGATGGCCTGTCCGGGCTGCATCTGGCCGCCACCGAACACTACGACCTGATCGTACTCGACATCATGCTGCCAGGCATCGATGGCTACACCCTGTGCAAGCGCCTGCGCGAAGATGCCCGCCGTGACACGCCGGTGATCATGCTCACTGCCCGTGACCAGCTGGACGACCGCCTGCAGGGCTTCCGCTCGGGTGCTGACGACTACCTGCTCAAGCCATTTGCCCTGTCGGAGCTGGCGGCGCGCATCGAAGCGGTGCTGCGCCGTGCCCAGGGCGGTGGGCGGCGCACCCTGCAGGTGGCTGACCTGAGCTACGACCTCGATACCCTGGAGGTTACCCGCCAGGGTCGCCTGTTGAAGCTCAACCCGGTCGGCCTCAAGCTGCTGGCGGTACTGATGCAGAAAAGCCCGCACGTACTGCGCCGCGAGGTGCTGGAAGAAGCCTTGTGGGGCGACGACTGCCCCGATAGCGACAGCCTGCGCAGCCATGTGCATCAACTGCGCCAGGTGATCGACAAACCGTTTGAAAAACCGTTGCTGCATACCGTCCATGGCGTCGGCTATCGCCTCGCCGAGGGCCGCGATGGAGTTTAAGCAAAGCCTTGCCCAGCGCATCATCATCGCCTTTGCCCTGATGAGCGCGCTGGTGGCCGGGGCCTTCGCATTCGGTATCGTCGGCACGGTGCACCTGGTCGAAGAGCGACTGATTTCCTCGGTACTGGGCGGTGACCTGCAGCGCCTGCTGCGTATGGACAGCGTCAGTGACTGGAGTCATCGGCCTCGCCCAGATCAGCTGTTCTATTTCAGCGGCGGGCGTGACGACTTCGAGCTGCCCAAGGACCTGCGTCACCTCGACCGCGGTTTCCACGAGGTGTTCCGAGACCAGCTGTCCTACCACGCCATGGTCGAGATCGTCGATGGTCGCCGTTATGTACTGCTGCAGGACCAGAGCGACTTCGAGGAGCGCGAGCGCGTACTGTTTGCCGTGGTTGTGGTGGGCTTCGTGCTCAGCCTGGTGCTGGCGGTCATCCTTGGCTGGCTGGTTGCACGTCGGGTAATGGCACCGGTCATCCGCCTGGCGCGTCAGGTGCGCCACCGCGATCAACTACTGGGCCTGGCCCCGCCGCTGGCTCCGGATTATGCGGCAGACGAAGTCGGCCAGCTTGCAGTGGCTTTCGACGATACCCTGGGCCGGCTGCGTGATGCGCTGACCCGCGAGCGGCTGTTCACCAGCGACGTCAGCCACGAGCTGCGCACGCCGTTGATGGTGTTGGCTACCTCGTGTGAGCTTCTGATGGAAAACCCTGGCCTCGATGCCCGCGCGCGTAGCCAGGTGGAGCGCGTGGCGCGGGCCACCGAAGAGATGCGCGAGCTGGTCAAGACCTTCCTCATGTTGGCCCGCGCGCAGCGTGATGAGGGGGCAGTGGCGTCACGGGCGACCCTGCGCGAAGTGGCCGACGAGCTCATCGGGGTGTGGCGCGACACCATCGAACAGAAAGGCCTCACCCTGTATTTCGATGGCCGCGTGAGCGCTAGCCCTGTGCTGTACAACGCCACCTTCCTGCAGTCGGTGATGGGCAACCTGCTGCGCAATGCGGCGCACTACACCGACAGTGGGTATATCCGCCTGAGTCTGGAAGCCAACGGTTTCAGCGTAGAGGACAGTGGCGTGGGTATCCCCGAAGAGCAGCGCGAGGCCATGTTCAGACCGTTCGTGCGGGGCGATGAACGGCGTGGCGAGGGGCTTGGGCTGGGGCTTTCGCTGGTGCAGCGGATCTGCGACGACCAAGGTTGGCGTGTCACCCTGACATCCACCTTGCCGCATGGCTGCCGCTTCCAGGTGGACCTGAGCAACACCGCGGCCAAAGGCGACCCGGACGCCCTGGTCGAGTAATGTCTTGTATCAGGTCAACTGGTGCCCAACGTTTTTTTCACATTGGCATGACCTGATTCCAACGCTTGCATGACTAGTGTGGGCGCAATGGAGTCAGGAGATGCCCAATGCGTAGCCCCATCAAGCTTGAATTTTCCGAGAAGTACGACAAAGACCATGCGCGCGAGTACTTTCTCAAGCACCAGGACGGCCTGGCGCGACGCCTTTCCCACAAGCGAGATGAGCAGTTGGCGCGCCGCGCCTTGGCATTGGCGGGCGAGCCTGGCCTGGTACTCGACCTGCCATGCGGAGCGGGCCGTTTCTGGCCGCTGTTGGCGGAAAAGCCCAATCGGGTAATCATCGGTGCCGACAACTCCGAGGCCATGATCGAGACAGCCTGTGCGGCGCAACCGCCAGAAGTTGTGGCACGGGTACGGCCTTTGCAGACTTCTGCATTTGCCATCGACCTGCCAGATAACGCGGTGGACAGCATTTTCTGCATGCGCCTGTTCCATCACATTGGCGAGTCGGCGCACAGAAAGACCATTCTTTCGGAATTTCAACGGGTTAGCCGTGATAGTGTGATCCTTTCCCTGTGGGTGGATGGCAACTTCAAGGCCTGGCGGCGGAAAAAGCTGGAGCAACGCCGTAGCGCCAAGGCCGAGCAGGATAATTACCAGAACCGTTTCGTGTTACCTGCCGAAACGGTCGAAGAAGAATTCAGGGCCGCCGGCTTCAGAATCCAGGAACGCCTCGACTTCCTGCCGTTCTATGCCATGTGGCGGGTCTATGTATTGCGTAAGGGGTAGTGTTTGATGGCTGTAGCCCATAAAGGGGAAGCGCAGTTCGATTTTTACTGGCGCCAGCAAGGCGAGTGGGTCGAGGAGCCTAACCAGCGCCGCGGCGGCGAGAGTGGCGTGCAACGCCTCAACGATGCCGATGGCAAGCTGTTATATGCCAAACGCCAGGTTGGGCATATCTACCGCAGCCTGTTGCACCCTTTTGGTCGGCCGACCGTGTTGCGTGAACTCGATGCACTGAACAGTTTCGAGCAGTTGGGCGTGCGTGTACCGCGCATCGTCTTCTGTGGCGCGCAGCGCGATGCCCAGCACCAGTGGCGCGCGCTGCTGGTCAGCGAAGCGCTGGACGGTTTTGTCGAACTCGACACCTGGCATGCCGAAGGTGCCCGCGAGCGTTACCCGCAGGTGGTGCATGAGCGCATGCTCAAGGACCTGGCGGACAACCTGGCGCGGATGCACCTGGGGCACTGGCAGCACGGCTGCCTGTATGGCAAGCACGTATTCATCAAGGTAATTGGCGAAGGCGAGCAGGCCCGCGTCGAAGTGGCGCTGCTGGACCTGGAAAAGTGCAGGCGGCGTATCAGCTGCCAGCGGGCGGCCGGCAATGACTTGCGTCAGCTACGCCGCCATTCGTCGCTCAATGACGCGGAATGGCGGACGCTGCTCTACTTTTACAAGATGGCGTTTGGCAGCGCTGTCAAAGGGTTAGAGTAATGAAACTAGAAATTGCTCGAGCTTTGTTCCTGGTAGCTGGCCTGGCGGTGACCACCGTGGCGGTGGCTGCCTGGGAAGAGCCGAGGCCAACCGTGTTCAGCAAGGCTGAGATGGCAGACCAGTGCGCGTTGCCGCGGGATGCAAAACCGCAGCAGCAGGCCCGAAGCGAGCCGGACCAGGACCTTTTGCTGTTCCTGTTTGGCCTGCGTCAAGGGTTGCGGCCACAGGGATGAACCTGCGTTAGCTGGAAAAGCCAGAGGCCTCGCGATTGCGGGGCCTTTGGTTTTTTGCGTCTGCCTTGCCGGCCTCTTCGCGGGCAAGCCCGCCCCAAGGTCGGTTCAAGCGATTGCAGGTGCCTTGGCGCTCGCCTTGTGCGCCAGCAGGGTGTAGATGCACGGCAACACAAACAAGGTAAACAGCGTGCCAATCGACATCCCGGTGGCAATCACCATACCGATGTCAAACCGGCTGACCGCTCCCGCCCCGCTTGCCAGAATCAGCGGCACCATGCCGAACACCATAGCCGCAGTGGTCATCAGCACCGGCCGCAGGCGAATGGCCGCTGCTTCCTCGATCGCTTCGCGCACACTCAGGCCACGCTCATCGCGTAGCTGATTGGCGAACTCGACGATCAGGATACCGTGCTTGCTGATAAGCCCGATCAATGTCACCAGCCCGACCTGGGTGTAGATGTTCATGCTCGACACGCCCAGGAACAGCGGCAAAAGCGCGCCACAGATGGACAACGGCACTGTCACCAGAATCACCAACGGGTCGCGGAAGCTTTCGAACTGTGCAGCCAGCACGAGGAAAATGATCGCCAGCGCCAGGCCGAAGGTGACCCACAATGCGCTTCCTTCCTGTACATACTGGCGGGCCGCGCCGGCGTAGTCGAAGGCAAAGCCTTCCGGGGCTTCTTCGCGAGCGATTTCCTGCACGGTCTTCAGCGCCTCGCCCAGGCTGACCATGGGCACGCCCTGGATGATCGCAGCGTTCAGTTGCTGAAACTGGTTGAGCTGGCGTGGGCGAGCGCGGTCGGTGAGGGTGATCAGGGTCGACAGCGGCAGCAACTGGCCCTGGTCGTTCTTCACGTAGTAGTTGTTCAGCCAGCCGGGGTTGTCGCGGTAAGGCCGTTCAACCTGGGCGATCACCTTGTAACTGCGGCCTTCAAGGGTGAAACGGTTGATTTCCGCTTCGCCCAGCAGGGTCGCCAGGGTGCCGCCGAGGGTGTCCATCGACACCCCCATCTGCGCCGCCTTTGCCCGGTCGATGTCCACCACCACTTCAGGTTTGTCGAAGGCAAGATCGATATCGAGGAAGGCGAACTTGCCCGATTCCTGAGCGCGCATCTTGATGCGCTGGGCCACGTCCAGCAGTGCCGGGTAGTCGCCAGCGGTATTGATCACGAACTGGAATGGCAAGCCCTCGCCAGTGCCGGGTAACGAAGGCAGGTTGAAGCCGAAGATCTGCAGCCCGCTGATTTCCTCGAGTTTGGCCTGCACCAGCGGCAGTAGCTCCATCTGTGTGCGTTCGCGCTCGTTCCAAGGCTTGAGCAAAAAACCACCGATACCGGTCTGCACGCCGTTGAAGCCGTTGATCTGAAACGACGAGTAATACTCGGGGAAGGCCTTGAACAGCGGTGTGAACTGGTCGGTGTAGGCGTTGAGGTAGTCGAGGTTGGCCGGTTGAGGCGAGCTGCTCATCATGAAGATCACCCCCTGGTCCTCGTTGGGCGCCAGTTCGTTCTGGGTGAATTTGAGCAGCACCGGGATCAGGCACAGGATGATCACGGCAAACACCAGCACCACCGGCCGGCTGTCGAGGGTGGCGTGAAGCACGCGCTGGTAGCGCCCTTTCAGTCGTTCGAACAGCTGATCGAGGCGGTGGGCCAGGCCGCTCGGGTTCTGCTCCCGGCGCAGCAGCAGGGCGCACATCATCGGTGACAGGGTCAGGGCAACGATACCGGAAATGATCACCGCCCCGGCCAGCGTCAGGGCAAACTCCTTGAACAGCGCACCGGTGAGCCCGGTGAGGAAGCCGATCGGTGCATACACGGCAGCAAGGGTGATGGTCATGGAAACCACTGGCATGGCAATTTCGCGCGCGCCTTCCAGGGCTGCGTCGAACGGCGACTTGCCTTCTTCCATGTGCCGGTGAATGTTTTCCACCACCACAATGGCATCGTCCACCACCAGGCCGATGGCCAGCACCATGGCGAGCAGGGTCAGCAGGTTGAGCGAGTAGCCCATCATCTGCATGAAGAACAGTACACCGATCATCGACAGCGGTATGGTCACCACCGGAATCAGTACCGAGCGCAGGGCACCGAGGAACAGGAACACCACCACGATGACGATCAGCACCGCTTCGCCCAAGGTCTTGATCACTTCGTCGATCGAGGCCTGGATGAACCGCGTGGCGTCGTAGGCAATCGATACGTTCAGTGACGAGGGCAGCTGGCTTTCCAGCTCAGGCATGATGCGCCGCACTTCCTTGATGACATCCAGCGGGTTGGCGGCCGGGGTGGCCTTGATGCCGATATAGACCGACGGGGTGCCGTCGAACGAGCTGACCGTGTCGTAGTTTTCTGCGCCCATCTCGACCCGCGCCACATCGCCCAGCAGCACGCGGCTGTCACCGCTTGTCTTGAGCGGCAGGCCGGCGAATGCCTCGGCCGACTTCAGCTCGGTGCTGGCGTTGACGCTGGTGACCACGTATTCGCCTTTCACCTCGCCAGCGGCGGAAAGGAAGTTGTAGCGGCGTACGGCATTGGTCACGTCGGTAGCCGAAAGGCCGAAACCAGCCAGCTTCACCGGGTCCAGCCAAAGGCGCATGGCGAACACCTGGTTGCCGAGGATCTCCGCCTCGGCCATGCCCGGCAGAGTGGCCAGCTTGGGCTGGATAACCCGTGACAGGTAGTCGGTGATTTGCGGGTTGCTCATTTCCTTGCTGTAGAAGCTGACGTACATCAGCGCCGAGGCGTCGGCAGCTTCCTTGCTTAGTACCGGGTCTTCGGAGTCCTGGGGTAGCTTGTTTCGCACCTCATTGGCCTTGGCCAGCAGCTCGGTGAACAGCCGGTCGCTGTCGGCGCCAATGCGCGCGTAAATGGAAATGATCGAGAAATTCTGCCGGCTCACCGAGGTCATGTAGTCGATGCCTTCGGCGCTGGCCAGGCTTTGCTGCAATGGCTGGGTGATATAACCCTGAATGGTTTCGGCGTTGGCCCCGGGGTAGGCGGTGGTGACCGTGATCAGGGCGTTTTCCATTTGCGGGTACTGGCGGATCTGCAGCTTGTTCCAGGCCTGGAAGCCGAGCAGCAGAATCAGCAGGCTGACCACGCTGGCCAGCACCGGGCGGCGGATGAACGGGTCGGTGAACGCCATGTCAGCCTCCTGAGTCCTTGGCCGCTGCGCCCGGTTCGGGCTTGAGGGCGTTGTCCTGGCCAATGCGTATTGCGGCACCGGGTGTGAGTTTCAGCTGCCCGGCGGTGACCACCTGTTCCCCGGCCTGCAGGCCTTCGCTGACTACAACCACGCCGTCTCGGCGCTCGCCAGTCTTTACCGTGCGCTGTTCGGCGACCAGCTGGGGTTGGCCCTTGTCGTCGTATTCCGGCTTGCCGTCCTTGTCCTTTTTCGGTGAGGCGACATACACCGAGTTGCCATACAGGGTGTAGGTAATGGCGCTTTCCGGCACCACCACTTGCGGCTGCGGGTTGGGCAGCAGGATCAACAGGCTGGCGAACATGCCTGGCAGCAGTTTGCCGTCGGGGTTGGCCATGGTGGCGCGTACCAGCAGGTTGCGCGTGGTTTCCTCGACCTTGGGGTTGGTGGCGCTGAGGCTGCCGGGGAAGCGCTGACCCGGGTAGGCGGCCACTTGCACCAGCACTTTCTGGCCCAGGCTCAGGTGTGGCAGCGCCTGTTCCGGCACGTTGAAGTCTACGTACAGGCTGGAGGTGTCTTGCAGGGTGGCGATCACAGTGCCGGCGGCCAGGTACTGGCCGATGTCCACCTGGCGGATGCCGATGGTGCCGCTGAAAGGTGCATTGATGCGTTTCTTGATCTTCTGCGCCTTAAGCTGCTCGACCACCGCCTGGTTGCGCCGGTACTGGGAGGAAAGGCGGTCGAACTCGCCGCGGGAGATGGCCGAATCACCAACCAGCTGGCTGCCACGGCCGAAGTCGACCTTGGCCAGGCCCAGGTCGGCCAGGGCGGTACCGAGCAGGGCTGTTTCCTGATCGTCGTTGAGCTGCAAGAGCAGTTGCCCGGCCTTGACCTGCTGGCCTGAGTCGAAGTGCAGGGATTTGACGATGCCTTCCACCTCCAGGCTCAGATCCACGCCCTGCAGCGCCTTGAGGCTGCCGACAGCGGGCAGGCGCTCTTGCCACGGGCGTTGTTCGGCCATGGCAGCCGCCACGGTGATGGGGGGCTTGGGGGCAGTGAACATCTGGATCTGCTGGTAGATCGAGAAGGCTTTGTAACCCCCCAGGGCCAGCACGATCAGCAGAACCACGGCCAACATGATGAGCATGCGGCGGCGCAGCATAGGTCCGGTTCCTTGGATGCAGTTGTTATTCGCTTCTACACGACAACGGGCGATCCTGCCCACGTGTGAATGGGGGAAGTATTGACTGTTTTTCCGGAGGTGGGGCGTGAAATGCCTGTGCCGGCCTTTTCGCGGCTAAAGCCGCTCCTACAGGGACTGTGTAGAACCCTGTGGGATCGGCTTCAGCTGGGAGAAGGCCAGTGAATGCAACAGAAAAATCAGACGAGATGCAGGTGGTTGTCCCAGAAGCCGGACGGCAGGTTCATCGGTTGCCCGACCAGTTCGGCCTTGCGGCAATCGTAGAACCGGCAGCGGCCCTGCCCGGAGGTGACGACAAAGCCGTCCTTCACCGCGCCAACGCCTGCGCAGTCGGGCATCGGGGCATCCAGCCGCACAGCGCCGCTGTCCAGGTCCCAGATGAACAGGCGGTTGGCCCGCGGTGCCGTCAGCGCCACCAGCCGCAGCTCGCTGTGGATGGCAACGCTTGCGGTGTATTGGGCCATGGCTTGCAGTTGCCGCTCCGGTACCGGGAAGGCCTTGAATGGCTCGCCCGGGCGCTTGATCGCCAGCAGCTCGGCAGTTTCATCGGCATCGCCCATGAACTGCTGGCAGGCGGCGATGGTGCCATCGCTGGCCACTGCCAGGTGTCGCACGCTGTTCATCTGCTGGGCCAGGGTTTCCTTGCTCAACAGGGTGCCGTCGCGCTGCATCAGCACCAGGCTCGGTTGCATGGCGTCGAGGTTCATCTCGACACGGCTTTCGGCCTCGGTACGGATACCGCCGTTGGCCACGACCAGCGTTTCACCGTCAGGCAGCCAGGCAACCTCGTGCGGGCCGATACCGTGGGTCGGGATTTCACCGGTGTGCACCAGGCGTTCGCCTTCGAAACGGTACACGCCAAGCACGCCGCGCCCTGGGTCGGTGGTGTCGTTCTCGGTGGCATACAGCCATTCGCCGCCTTTGTGCGCGACGGCGTGGCCATAGAAGTGCCGGTTCGGCTGCGAGGCTACCGTTTGCAGCAGGCGCCCGTCACGCAGGTCGATCAGGTAGCTTTCGGTACCTGGGCGGCGGGCGACGAACAGAGCGATTGGCTGCTCGGGGTGGTGGATGATTGCATGGCAACGCTGAGCGACCTGCGTGCTGAACACCTGTGTACCGTCCAGGCGAAAACCTACGGCATAGTGCTGGCCGTCGCCGTTGTCACGCGCCGAGAGCAGCAAGGGTTCGCTGCCTTTGCTGCGGAACAGGCTCCAGCCGCCCAAGGTGAGGGCACTGAGCAATACGCTACCGAGTTTGAGTGCCTGGCGTCGCAGCATGATCAGTCACCGTCGTTGGCATTGAAGCCCAGCTGGATGTTCAGCGCCTTGGCCAGATCGCCTTCGTGCAGGCGGTGGACGACGTTCAAGCTGTCGTAGATCTGGTTGAGGGTTTGCTGACCGGCGTCGTCGGCCAGCAGCTCACCCAGCGTTTTCTGGTTGTCGGCCAGCAACTTGAGCGAGGTAGCGTAGGCGGCGTCGATCTTGTCCGCCAGCGCTTTCTGATCGCTGGGCAACAGGCCGCGCAGGCCCTGGTTGTCTACCCCGACCCAGACGGCTTCGGCGGCCTTGAGGCTGGCCTGCAGGCTGTTCATCGAGTTGTGGCTGCGCCAGGCCTCGGCCTGCAGCGGCTGCGGGATGCCCTTGCTCTGACGGCCCATCGGTGCGCCGAGCTTCTTCTTCAGGGTGTCCAGGGCGGTCACCTGGGCGCGCAGCAGATCGGCGATAGCCTCATGGGAGTCGGCATAGCGCTGGTTGGGGAACTTGGTCATCTGCGAAAGCATGCCGTCGGTGCTGTTCCAGCCTTTGAGAATCTCCTCTGCCAAGGCCTTCTGGTGCGCGCCGATGGCCACCAGCAGCGGGCAGTAGCGGGCTTTCTGTTCGGCCGTGGCGATGTCCGGCTTGCTGTCGAACAGGATGTACTCATACGCCGACAGGCCACGCACCACCACGCTGGACTTGCCCAAGACCTCAGCATCAACCGGCTTGTCGCCGTTGACCAGTTGCTCGACCTGACGGCCGACGAGGTTTTTCTTGTCGGGCCAGAATTGTACCTGCCAGGCACGGTTGCCTTCGGCCAACGGGCCGACCAGCAGCGGTTGCAGCTCGGCCCAGGCTTTTTGTGCGTTGAGGAAGTCGGCGCGGGCTTTGTCCAGGCTTTCCTTGCCTTCGCAGTAGGCCAGGGCGCTGGCAGCCAGCGTACGGTCGGCTTCGACCCAGCGGCTGTAGGTAGGCAGGATGACCTGGTTGGCGATGGCGGCGGAGGTCACTGCTTGCGGGTCTTGTGGCGAGCAGGCACCGAGGGCGAGTGCGGCGAGGCTGGTGAACAACAGTTTGGGTCGGAACATGCCCGGCTCCTTTGCGCGTTTAAAGTGAGTTCAGGAACGCGAGCAACGCAGCGCGCTGCTCGGCATCGAAAGTGAGTACGAAATTGCGTGCCGCCTCGGCTTCGCCACCGTGCCACAGCACGGCCTCAAGCAGGTTGCGGGCGCGGCCGTCATGCAGGAACTGGCTATGGCCACTGACCGTTTCGCTCAGGCCGATGCCCCACAGTGGCGGCGTACGCCAGTCCTGGCCGTTGGCGGCGAATTCGGTGCGCTCGTCGGCCAGCCCCGGGCCCATGTCATGCAGCAGGAGGTCGCTATAGGGGCGTATGACCTGGTTGGCCAACGCGGGTTCGGTGGCGTCGGCGGCGGTGGTGAACTGCGGTGTGTGGCAACCTTGGCAACCCGCCTGGTAGAACAGGTTCTTGCCCGCCAGTACCTGTGGCGAGCCGACGTCGCGGCGGGCCGGCACAGCCAGGTTGCGGGTGTAGAACGTGACCAGGCGCAGGATGTTGTCGCTGACTTCTTTCTCGCCATCGGCACCATCGCCGTTGGGCGCAGCCAGGCAGCCGGTTTGTGCCTGGGTGCAATCGTCGTTGGGCAGCAGGGTGCTGGTCAGGCCCATGTCGCCGGCAAAGGCGTGCACGTTCTGCTGGTTGACGTTGGGCTGCCCGGCTTTCCAGCCGAAGCGGCCGATCACTGTTTTGCCCTGGGCGTCGTCCCACACACGGTTGGCCCGCCCGCGGATGCCATCGCGGTTACGGTCGTCCGGGTCTTCGTTGGCCAGCAGGTCGGCTTCGGGGATCGCTTCAAGCAGGCCCAGGCCGATCATCGGTGGTGCCACCCGCGCAGAAAAGCGCGTGTCGGGGTGCATCACACCATAGCCGAGCTGGGTGATTTGCAGGGCTGGCTTGCGCAGCTCGACCTGGTGGCCGTCCTTGAATGACACGGTTTCGCGGGTGTAGCTCACCCGCACCTTGCCTTCGGGCGCCACGCCGGGGATGGCCATGTCCTGCAATTGGGTGCCGTAGACGGGCTCTGGCACCACGCCGAGGCGCTCGATCACTTTGGCCAGGTAGGGTTGGTCGGGGATCGACAGGCGTACCAGCATACCCACGGCGTTGCTGTCGCCCGGCTCTGGCGGGTGGCCACGGCCGTCGCGCACGTGGCAGTTCTGACAGGCGTTGGTATTGAACAACGGGCCCAGACCATCACGCGCGGTGGTGGTTGACGGCGCGATCACCCAAGGGTTGCGAAAGAAGCTGTTACCCACGGCGAAGTCCACGCGTAGCTCTGGCGAGAGGTTGGCCGAGGGCAGGGAATAGGCATTGCGGTCGCTGCGCTGCACGGTCGCCTGGCCACCCGACAACGCTTCGCCGGGCTCGGCGTGGGTGAAACGCGGGGCGTCGTCACAGGCGGCCAAGGCCAGGGCCAGCAGCAGGGGGGGGAGTCGGGACAGCGACAAGGACATCTAGAATCCTGGGCGTGAGCGAAAAACCGGCGTGCAGCTTAGCAGGCCCAGGATCATTGAATAAGAGCAATTTGCGTTTGCTTGATGAAATCGCTGCGAGCGCGGTTGGTCAGGCCATATAGAGCATGAAGTGTCGGTTGACCAGGTTGACGATCAGGTTCTTGTTGCCGCCACCGCGATTATCGCCGGTGACTTCGATGACTTCTTCGCTGGTGTATTCCATGGAGGAGGCGGTAATGCACTTGACCGCGTCCATGTGCGCAGGTTGCCAGTAATCCTGGAATATCCAGATGCTGGTGTCGGCAGACGGGCCGAGTATCAGGCGCAAGGCCTTGTGGTTCTCAGTCGATCTGCCGATCCACGGGATGGCCAGCGAGCCATTCCAGACGTGCTGTGCGCCGACTGCCAGGCTGTTGCTGCGGTTTTCACCGTCGATCAGGGTCAAGGTATAAGGGGTGTTATTGGCGATGGAGCGCAAGTAGGTGACGTTGGCCATGTAGTGTTTTCCTTTCAATGTTCAGTTTTCGGGCGTGGTAATGGGCTGGTCGGGGCGCGATAGACATAGGCCGCGAGCAAGGTGATTTCGTTGAACGGGGGGGCGAGCTCGGCGGGATGAAAGCGACCGAGCAGCTGCATCCCATGGTCAATGGCGACTGCCTCGAACATCCGGCGGTCGGTTTCGTTGGGGTCGTAGAGGTAGATCTTGCCGGGGCGGGCAACTACCCGGCACATTTCCTCGGCCACACGGTGGGTGATCGGAGCGCCCATCAGCGTCACGTGAGGGACTGCATGGTCGTCGAGGGGAAAGTCCGGAGCATCGTATTCGTATACGACGATAAGGTTGGGAATGTGCCCGCCAGCGAACGGCCCGTTGGAGATGAGCTGGCCAGCCTTGTTCAGGTTGTACGCATCGTTGAATCCGGTGATGAGGTCTTCCCCATTCACGCGCTGGACGATTCGGCCTTCGCCCCAGACATCAAGAATCTGCAGCACTGTGCCTCCTGTTAGGTTTGATCGAAGGCCTACAGGATGAGCATCTGTGCGCACGCCAGGCAGCGGGAAGCGTTTTACCCGGCAGCAAACGAAAACGCCCGGCACAAGGCCGGGCGTTTGCGGTGAAGCGCTACAGCAGGATCAGAACTCGTGATCCGCAGTGTCCGGGTTCAGGTTGGCAATGCCCAGCTTGCCCGCAGCCTGTTCGATCGACCCGGTCTGCTTGACCAGGGCGGCGATGGCGTCCCGTACAACCTGGTTGCCGGCAGCGTTGTTGGCGGCGATCAGCTGGTCGTAGTGCTCGCCTTTGAGGGCGTGGTCTACGATCACCTGAAGCTTGGCCTCGGTGGCTTCCAGATCGGCCTTGAGGGCTGCATCGGCGGCCGGGTCAACCTTGGCGACCAGCGACGACAGGCTAGGGCCGGTCAGCTTGGTGCCGTCCGGGCGGGTGTACTCGCCCAGGTAGACGTTGCGGATGCCCTTGGCGTCGTAGAAGTGCGAGTAGTGGGTGTTGTCGCTGAAGCAGTCTTGCTCGTCTTCCGGCGAGTTGGCTTCCAGCGAAACTTTCATGCGCTCGCCAGCCAGTTCGCCCAGCGACAGGCTGCCCATGCCGAACAGCATCTTGCGCAGGCCGTCGTTGACAGGCTCGGCTTCCAGCTTGGCGCGGTAGTTGTCGGCGACGTTCGGTGCCCAGTTGCCGACCATCTCTTCGAGGTCGGTCACCAGCAGGTCGGTAACCGCTTTCAGGTAGGCGCGGCGGCGGTCGTTGTGGCCGCCGGTAGCGCCCTGGCCTTCCAGGTAGTCGGATGCCGGGCGGTTGCCAGCGCCAGGGCCGGTGCCGTTCAGGTCCTGGCCCCAGAGCAGGAATTCGATGGCGTGATAGCCCGTGGCAACGTTGGCCTCGGAGCCAGCCAGCTCGTTCAGGCTAGCCAGTTTCTCGGGGGTGATGTCCTTGACGTCGACCTTCTCTTCACCCACCTGGATCTCGGTGTTGGCGATGATGTTGGCGCTGGCCCCCGGGTTGCCCAAGGCGTGCTCGTAGCTCTTGTCGACGTAGTCGATCAGGCCTTCGTCAAGGGGCCAGGCGTTCACCTGGCCTTCCCAGTCGTCGATGATGGTGTTGCCAAAGCGGAAGGTTTCGCTCTGCAGGTACGGTACGCGCGCGGCGAACCAGGCTTCCTTGGCGGCTTTCAGGGTTTCGTCGTTGGGCTTGGCCAGGAACGCGTCGACCGCGGTCTGCAGCGTCTTGGCAGTGCTCAGCGAGTCGCTGTACACGGCGTAGACCATGTCGGTGTAATGCTTGACCACGGCTTTGCCGGCTGCTTCGTCGACAGCCCCTGGCGCAGCGGTGGTGGCAGCAGCAGGTGCCTGGGCTTGCGGCGCGGCGGCTTTTTCGTCCTTGCCTTCACCGCAACCGGCGAGGGCGATGGCAATGGCCAGCAGACTGGCGGAGGCCAGAGGCATTCGAATCATTATTGGTTTTCCTGCATCGTGTGGTTGGACCAAAGGGGTGGACCGTGCGCCGTGGCACGCAAAACTACAACATCATGCGAAAGATTTGCATTTGCTGTAAAGGGGCGGGCGCGCAATTCATGTAAATCAGGGGCTCGGCCTGTAACCGGGCAGGTGCCTCAGGACACCGAAACCTGGTTGCGTTGCGCTTGTTTGAGGAAGTGGGTCAGTTCACGGGCCGAAAGGGGCTTGCTGTAGTGGTAGCCCTGGCCCTCGTGGCAACCCTGGGCCACGATGTAGGTTTCCTGCTCGGCCGTTTCCACGCCCTCGGCGATCACCTGCATCCCCAGGCTCTTGCCCAGCTGGATGATGGCGCGAACGATGGTGGCGTCGTCATCGTCGTCGAGCAGGTCCTGAACGAAACTCTTGTCGATCTTGATCTTGTCCAAGGGCAGCGACTTCAGATAGCTGAGGGACGAGTAGCCGGTGCCGAAGTCGTCGATGGCAATCAGCGCCCCGGAGCGGCGCAGGCTCAACAGGTGCTGGGCGGCGGTGCTGATGTCTTCCATCAGACCGGTTTCGGTGACTTCCAGTTCCAGGCTGCGCGGTGGTAGGCGATAGGCTTGCAGCAGGTTGTTGACCACCCGTGGCAGCTCGCTGTGGTGCAGTTGCACGGTAGACAGGTTGACCGCCATGCGCAGGTCGCTGAAGCCCTGGTCGTGCCATTCGCGCAGTTGCCGGCAGGCCTGGTCAAGCACCCATTCGCCGATGCTGATGATGCTGCCGTTCTGCTCGGCCAAGGGGATGAACTGGTCGGGTGGCACCATGCCTAGGTCCGGGTGCTGCCAGCGCAGCAGGGCCTCTACGCCGACCACCCGGTGGTCGCGGTAGCTGATCTGTGGTTGGTACACCAGGTACAGCTGGTTGCGGGGCAGGGCTTCACGCAGGTCCTTTTCCAGTTCGCGACGGCGACGCATCTCGCTGTCGACGCTGGCGATATAGAACTGGTAGCGGTTGCGCGAGCGGGCCTTGGCCAGGGTCATGGTCTGTTCGGCTTTCTGCAGCAGTTTTTCGGTGCTGTCACCGTCTTCGGGGAACAGGGTGATGCCGATGGTCGCGCGCAGGCGGATTTGCTCGTGGTCGAGGTCGAACGGTACTTCCAGGTCGTCAAGGATGCTTTGCGCCAGTTCGGCAGCCTCGTAGGGCTGCTCGATATTGGCCTGTACCAGGGCGAACTGGTCGCCGCCCAGCCGCGCCAGAGCGCCCAGGCGGCCGCTGTGGGCGCGTAGTCGATCGGCCAGGGCCAGCAGCAACTGGTCACCGACCTGGTAGCTGAATTGTTCGTTGATACCCTTGAAGTCGTCCAGGCCAACGCACAGCACTGCCACTCGGTGCTGCAGGCGGCCGCCGTCGACGAGGATCTTGTCCAGTTGCTGCTGCAGTTGCTGGCGGTTGGGCAGGCCGGTGAGGAAGTCGTACTGGGCCATGCGCTGCAGGCTATTTTCCGCCTCGTGGCGCAAATGGGTGTTGCGCTCGATCGAGGCCAGCAACTGGTTGGCGGTGTTCACCCACAGGCCCAGCTCGTTTTTCTCGTGGCCCTTGAGCAGCGGTATCTGGTGCTGGCTGGGGCGGTCAGGGTTGATCTGGGTGAGGTGCTCGATGATCTTCGACAGCGGTTTGGTCAGCAGCCAGTGGTAGACCAGGTAAAGCACCAGGCCCATGGCCATGGCCCGCAGCACGCCGGATATGAAGATGATCACCGCGTTGATCAGGAAATCTTTGCCGTAGGAGGAGGTATCGAGGGTAATGCTGAGGTCGCCGTAGTATTCGCTGTAAGGGCCACGGCCGACCAGTTGCGTGGTGTAGGTGCGCTCCTGGCCGAGGATGAGGTCGGTGAGCCAGCGCATGGACATGTCCTGCAGCGGGCGGGACTTTTCTGCCAGCATGGTTTCGTTGGGATGGCCAATGGAGGCCATGCGCACTGATTCGTCCTGGAACAGGCCTTCCATGACCTGCATGCCCATTTCACGGTCGAGGCTGTAAACCGCCTGGGTCGAAGGATCGCGGAACATGTCGAGGATGCGCTGGGCGTCGCTGTCCACGGCCTGGCGGGTCTTCTAGGTGTCATAGATGATTTGCGCACAGCTGAGCACGACGCCGACCGCCAGCGCCGACAGCAGCACGACCCTGAGCAACTTGACCGACAAGCTGTTCCGCAATTCCAGCTTCAATGGGGTTTCCTTAATCCATGCGCATGGCATCATTTTGCCATCAACGATGACGATACACTACCGGTCGACCATTAGCAGTGTATCGGTTGCCTGACCCCGCAACTTGAATGCGCTGTATCAATCTTCCAGAGGTTTGATGTTAGCGTGGTATGCGGTCTGAGCAAGCGTTTTGCGGGTGGGGCGAAGGTGAAATACGTGCTGGCTGCTTCGCGGAGAGCCCGCCCGCACAGGCATGGCACACTCCTCGAACAGAGGGCCTGTGGAGCGGAAGTAAACGATGGCTGCCCCTGAAAGGCAGCGCTATTTCTCCGGCAGCGCCCAGGCAATGATGCTGTCACTCAGCTTGGTCGGAATCCGGTCATGCCCGCCGACCACTGCAACCACGTACTGGCGGCCTTCGCTCACGTAGGTCAGGGGCGACGCCTGGTTGCCGGCCGGTAGGCGTTCTTCCCACAGCAATTCACCACTTTCGCTGTTGTAGGCGCGCATGAAACGGTCGATGGCAGCGCCGATGAAGGTCACGCCGCCGGCTGTAGCCACGCCGGTGGCATCGCTCGGTGTACCGATTTCGAAGCGCAGTTTCGAGGCGATGCCCAAGGGGCCGCTGCCATAGCCGGTGCCGAATGGGCGGCTCCAGCGTACTTCACGGGTGCGCAGGTCGATAGCTGAGATGAACCCCCAGGGTGGCGCGATGCACGGTTGTTCCAGCGCCCACGTCCATGGGTCCTTGATGGCCCCGTACGGCAGGCCGGCCTGGACGCGGAACCCCTGGTTATTGCCGGGCGACTACTGGCGGCGTAGGGCATCCAGGGCCACCAGCGAAGAACTGAACTTGTCTTCCTGTTCGGTGCGGGTACCGCCATAGAAGTCACCTGTTGCATTACCAGTGGTGATGTAGACCAGCCCCAGCTCGTCGTCGGCGGAAATCGGCGCCCATGAGTTGGGCGTGCTGAGCGTATAGGTTTCATCTGCGTCGGCAGGTGCAGTGCTATCGGGACGGCCATGAGCCCAGGCCCACTTTTGTTTGCCGCTGACTGCATCGTAGGCGCGAACCACGCCTGACGGTGCCGGGCGCACATCCGAGTCCAGCACCCGGCTACCGGTGATGACCACCCCGCGGATGGGTTGGCATCTGGTGATGCCACCGTGCTGCGGCTGAACGGTTGCTGTGAATGCGCGGTAATAGCCGGCGAGTCGGCCAGATGAACGATGTTCGGGAAGAACAGCGGTGCCAGGATGGTGGCCGCCATCAGCAGCGGCAGCACGCCCATGATGCTGAAGTACAGTGCCTTGTTGATTTTGGCGAAGTCGCGGCGGACCAGTGGCCAGAAAGCCAGAAAGATCACACTGAGCAGTACCAGCCAGGCCTGGCGTGGAATATAGGCCCAGCCGTTGTAGCCCGACTCCCAGATCGCCCAACCGTAGGTGGCTAGGGATGCTGCGCCATAGAGGTAAATTCCGGCCGCCTTCTTCAGGCCCATGAGTGCGGCGGCCAGCAACAATACGGTGCCCATCATCGCGTAGTAAGGCGAGCCACCGGCATTGACCAGCGCGCCTCCCTGATAGGCCAGTGTCAGGCCAAGCAGGGCCAGCAGAATCGTGTACACCCCGAACAGAAGGCTCGAAACCCCCGTCCCTTTAGCCAACGTTCCTTGTTCCATTGCATCCCTTCCTGTGTGATTCGGTGCCACAGTGCGTCCGAGCGATGCGCATATTGCTTATTGTTGCAATGAAATACAATGAGTGGCGCAAATTTTACGCCGAGCGCTGATTTTTCAGGCTTCTTTGTATCTTGTGTCAAAAGGAGGCAATGGCTAAGCTGCCATAACTGATTCACGCGCAGGTTTGAAGGAAGGGGGAGAGGGGTTATGCCTGCTGGCTTTCCTGCAAGGCAGCCTGGCCGGTTTTGAGGCGGCCGACTTCGTCCAGATGTTTCCACAGAAACCGTGCGGCCTCTTCGCGCCGACCGGATTCGATCAGGTCGAGCAGGTGCAGGTGCTCCAGGCATTGCGTCATCAGGCGACTGCGGTCGACGTTGGCTTTGTAGCTCATGAAGCGTCTGAGCTGGTTTTGCCGGCGTATGGCATCGATGAAGAAGAGGTTGCCCGAGCATTGCACGATCATTTCATGAAACTGGGCGCCGATTTCAAACAGTTGGGCACGTGACAGCGTGTGAATCTCGCCGTCGAGCATGGCCTGCTGTTGCGCCCTGGCTTTGGCAAAGGCGGCCTGGTTCACGTTGTAGCCCGGCTCACGCAGTGCGGCCGGCTCGATGGCCATGCGGAAGCGGTAGCTCTGGATGTGGGTCTGGGCGTTGTGCACGAATTCGTTGAGGCTCCAGCCTTGCCCGGGCTTGCGCTCGACCATGGCTTCGCTTGCCAGCCGGTTGAGGACCTTGAGCAGTTGCCCGCGAGGCACAGAGTAGCGTCGCAGTAGCTGGGCTTCAAAGAATTCGGCAGGGATTTCCCCGTTGAGGATGTCGTCCACCACACGCAGGTAGAAGTCTTCGAAGGGGTCGCAGACGGGCGGTACGGTGGCTTCCTGGATCTGCCCGGCGTCCTGTTTCAGAAAATAGCCGCGATTGGGCTCCTGGACCGCGATGTTCCACTCGGCGAGCAGGGCGAATACCCTGCGGATGGGGGAGCGGGAGACATCGAAGGCTTGGGCGAAGGTCTGCTCGCGCAATGGCTCGCCGGCCTTCATCGACCGGGCGCGGATCATCTCGATGACGCGAGGGGCCAATTGCAGGGCGAGGTCTTTCTTGATCACAGGCTGTATTCCGAATGTTTGACTTCAGTCGATCCGGCAGATTTGGGTCGGACTGGGGCAGGAAAATACCACACACGAAGGACCTGAGTGTCTGCACGCAGCGAGCTGGCGCAGTTGCCGCCAGTGCAGTGCCTGAGCCGCGGCTCAGGCTTTGCAACGACGAATGTTTTCTTCCCGGGATGGATCTTTACACATGCTCAAATTCAATGCTCACCTCGGCTTCCAGTTCAACGAACTGCCTTTTCTGCAGCGTATCGAAGCCGCCGCTGCCGCCGGATTTCGCGCGGTGGAATTCCCCTCGCCCTATGAGTTGGATGCGAGTTTGTTGGCTGATGAACTGGCGAAGTATGCGTTGCCATTGGTCCAGTTTGCCGCACCGGCTGGCGTTTCCAAGGGCATTGCCGCGGTGGCGGGCAAGGAGCCCGAGTTTCGTGACGGGTTGCGCCAGGCAGCCAGCTATGCCCGCACACTGGCATGTACGGATGTGCACCTGATGTCCGGGATAACCCACGAGGATGGCGCCGGCAAGGTGTACGCGAGCAACCTGGACTATGCCGTGAAGTATTTCGAGGACCAGGGGCTGCGGCCATTGATCGAAGTGATCTGCGCGCAGGAAATGCCAGGGTATTACATGTCCGACTTCAACAAGGCACAGCAGGTGCTGGAGGCGCATGCGAGTATCGGGCTGATCCTTGATCTGTACCATGCGCAGTTGTTGACCGGAAATGCGGCCGATGTGCTGGCACAGTTCTTTGAGCGGACGGTGCATGTGCAGGTGGCCGACTGTCCTGGGCGGCATCAACCGGGGACGGGGCAGATGGATATTGCAGGGTTGTTTGCGACGCTGGAGCAGCGCGGGTATGCGGGCTGGGTCGGGTGTGAGTACCGGCCTACGGGCGCTACTGCGGATAGCCTTGGCTGGCTTGGTCAGTACGCCTCATGAACGCCCTGTGCGCTGGCCCGTTCCAGAACCCTTGAAAAAAAACCGATGCCAGAAGACTGGCATCGGTTTTTCGAGGAAGCCCGGCGTGGATGGCAATGCTGGACTGCCAGCATTACGGCACGAGGCCGGGTTTCTTGCTCAAGGCTGAGGGACTCAGGCCTTGAAGGTCTTGCCTTCGAACTGCTCGGCAACGAAGGCCCAGTTGACCAGGTTCCAGAACGCCTCGACGTACTTCGGACGCAGGTTGCGGTAGTCGATGTAGTAGGCGTGTTCCCAGACGTCGCAGGTCAGCAGCGGGGTGTCGCCGCTGGTCAGTGGGCAGCCGGCGCCGATGGTGCTGGCCAGGGCCAGGGAACCGTCAGCTTTCTTGACCAGCCAGCCCCAGCCGGAACCGAAGGTGCCCACCGAAGTCTTGGTGAACTCTTCCTTGAACTTGTCGAAGGAACCGAAAGCGGCGTTGATGGCGTCAGCCAGTGCACCGGTAGGCTGGCCGCCGCCGTTTGGCGACAGGCAGTTCCAGTAGAAGGTGTGGTTCCAGACTTGAGCGGCGTTGTTGAAGATGCCGCCCGAAGAGCTCTTGACGATCTCTTCCAGGGTCTTGCCTTCGAATTCGGTGCCTGGGACCAGGTTGTTCAGGTTCACGACGTAGGTGTTGTGGTGCTTGTCGTGGTGATACTCCAGGGTTTCCTTGGAGATGTGCGGCTGCAGGGCGTCATGGGCGTACGGCAGCGGCGGCAATTCAAAAGCCATGGTGGATCTCCTGATTCAGGTCTGTTTGCGGTTTGCGCAAGGCCGATCACGGGCGGCCCGATAAGCGTCGGCGAGTCTGTACTCTTTGCGACGCAAGGGCTGGATCATAGCACCGGGCCCGGCGCATAACCACGCAACAAACATAGGGAATAGAGGTTCCGCAGGGGCTGGGCTGTGCCGACCGGCGGCTCGGCGTTGCGCGGGTGTTGCCTGCAAGACCGCGTGCTGCACGATCTTGCCGTTGATGAATATGCCGCGCCCCGAGGTCAGTTGAAGATCAATTGCGCCGCCACCGCGAACATCATCACCGCCACCATCAGGTCGAGCATGCGCCAGGTCGCCGGCCGCGCCAGCCACGGTGCCAGCCACGCCGCGCCAATGGCCAGGGTCGAGAACCACAGCAGCGAAGCGCTGGCCGCCCCGGCCACATAGGCGCCAGGGGCGGACTGCTGGGCGCCCAGCGAGCCGATCAGCAACACGGTGTCGAGGTACACGTGCGGGTTCAGCAGGGTCACCGCCAGGGCGCTGAGCAGTACGGCGCGACGTGAGCGAACGCCCTGGCCTTGCTGGTGCTGCAGGCTCTGCTTGGAGCAGGCACTGCGCAGCGCCTTGGCGCCGTACCAGATCAGGAACACTGCGCCGCCCCAGCGGGCAATCGCCAGCAAGGTCGGGTTGTGTGCCAGCACGGTAGCCAGGCCGAATACCCCGGCGGCCACGAGGATGGCGTCACAGATGATGCACAGCGCTGCCACCGGCAGGTGATGCTCACGGCGCAGGCTCTGGGCGAGGACGAAGGCGTTCTGGGCGCCAATGGCCATGATCAGGCCGAAGGCCACCAGCATGCCATTGAGATAGCTTTGCCACATGGCAGGGCTCTCCAAAAAGGGTCACGAAAGATGCTGGCCATTGTGATGTTCGGCGCTGTATAAGAAAAACAAATAAAGCTCATCACCCATTAGGAAAATCGATGTTCGACTACAAGCTGCTGGCTGCCCTCGCGGCAGTGATCGAACAAGGCGGTTTCGAGCGTGCGGCGCAGGTGCTGGGCTTGTCGCAATCGGCGATTTCCCAGCGCATCAAGTTGCTTGAGGCGCGGGTCGGCCAGCCGGTGCTGGTACGTGCCTCGCCGCCCGGCACGACCGAAGTCGGCCGCCAGCTACTCAACCATGTGCAGCAGGTGCGCCTGCTCGAACGCGACCTGCAGCGCCAGGTACCGGCGCTGGACGAAGAGGGCATGCCGGAGCGCCTGCGCATCGCCCTCAACGCCGATAGCCTGGCCACCTGGTGGGCCGGCGCGGTGGGCAACTTCTGCGCACAACAGAACGTGCTGACCGACCTGGTGGTTGAGGACCAGGAAGTGGGCCTGAAACGCATGCGTGCCGGCGAAGTGGCGGCCTGCCTGTGTGGGAGTGAGCGGCCGGTAGCCGGCGCACGTAGTTTGCCACTGGGGGCCATGCGCTACCGGGCATTGGCCAGTCCCGTGTTCATGGCGCGGCACTTCCCCCAAGGTTTTGTCGCCAGCCGCCTGGCCCGTACTCCAGCGATCGTGTACGGCCCGGACGATTTCCTGCAGCATCGCTACCTGGCATCGCTGGGCATAGAGGGTGGTTTCCTGCACCACCTGTGCCCTTCATCCGAAGGCTTCCTGCGCATGACCGAGGCCGGGTTGGGATGGGGCCTGGTGCCCGAATTGCAGGCCCGGGAGCAACTGGCCAGTGGGCAATTGGTGGAAATCTGCCGCGATACCCCTATCGATGTGCCGCTGTACTGGCATCATTGGCGCAATGGCGGGCAATTGCTCGCGCAACTGACCGACCACCTGCGGCACACCGCACAGCATTGGCTGGTGCCCTTGTAGCCATGGCTGGCGTCAGTTGCATCTGAAATCTGGCAAGACGGAGTGTTACATGCGAATTCTGGTCACCGGCGCGAGTGGCTTCATTGGCGGGCGCTTTGCGCGTTTCGCCCTGGAGCAAGGCCTGGACGTGCGCGTCAGCGGCCGCCGTGCCGAAGGGGTCGAGCATCTGGTCAAGCGTGGCGCACAGTTCATCCCGGGCGACCTGGGTGACGCCGAGCTGGCCCGGCGTTTGTGCCAGGGTGTCGAAGCCGTGGTGCACTGCGCTGGCGCAGTGGGTAACTGGGGGCGCTATCAGGATTTCTACCAAGGCAACGTGGTGGTGACCGAGAACGTGGTCGAGGGCTGCCTGAAAGAGCACGTACGGCGCCTGGTGCACCTGTCTTCGCCGTCGATCTACTTCAATGGCCGTTCGCGTCTGGACGTCCGTGAAGACCAGGTACCGCGTCGCTTCCACGATCACTATGGGCAAACCAAGTACCTGGCCGAGCAGAAAGTGTTCGGCGCCCAGGAGTTCGGCCTCGAAGTGCTGGCGCTGCGCCCGCGCTTCGTCACCGGCGCGGGCGATGCCAGTATCTTCCCGCGGCTGATGCAGATGCAGCGCAAAGGGCGTGTGGCGATCATCGGCAACGGCCTGAACAAGGTCGATTTCACCAGTGTGCACAACCTCAACGAGGCGCTGCTAAGTGCATTGTTCGCTGATGACCGGGCGCTGGGCCAGGCTTACAACATAAGCAACGGCCAGCCACTGCCGCTGTGGGACGTGGTCAACTACGTGATGCGCCAGATGCAGCTTCCCCAGGTGACCCGCTACCGTTCCTATGGCCTGGCCTACAGCCTGGCCGCGCTGAACGAGGCAGCCTGTATGTTATGGCCAGGTCGCCCGCAACCGACCTTGTCGCGCCTGGGCATGCAGGTGATGAGCCGTGACTTCACCCTGGATATCAGCCGTGCCCGGCAGTACCTGGACTATCAGCCCAAGGTCAGCCTGTGGACGGCGGTGGATGAATTCTGCGGCTGGTGGAAGCATTTGCCGCCCGGCTGACAATGGTCATCAATGCGCTGCGCTGGCGGTTTATACTCGTGCCTCTTTGTGACTACCGCGGTTGAATGTATCCATGCGTAACCATGCTCACGATGACTTTGATGACGTGCCTGCCTTGCGGGCGGGCACCGTTGATGATGACGAACTGATGCCGGCGCATGTGATGCGCAGCCGCCAGAAAGCCGCCCGCGGGGCCAGCACGGCGCCGTTGTGGGCATTGCTCGGTGCCTCGTTCATCGCGTTGGCGGGTCTGGGCTGGTGGAGCTTCCAGCAGATCTCGCTGATGGAGCAGCAACTGGTGGCGACCCAGGAAAGCTTTGCCCGCATCAGTGAAGAGGCGGCTGGCCGCCTTCAGGCAATCAGTGGCAAGGTGGCGGCCAGTGAGTCTGGCGCCACTACCAGCAGCGAGGCATTGAAGCTACAGCTGCGCCAGTTGCAGCAGGGTGTTGCCGGGCAGACCGGCGACCTGGGCAAGCGTCTGGAGCAGGTGCTGGCCGATACCCGAGAACAGCAGAAGGCTGTTACCGAGCTGCAAAGCCAGTTGCAGGCGCAACTGAAGCTGGTGAATGGCGAGTTGGCGGCGCTGCGTTCCGGCCAGGTCGATGGTGGCAAGCTGGATGCCCAGTTGAAGAGCCTGAGCGAGCAGGTTGCCGCGCTGAAGGCCTCACAGTTGGATGGCGCTCAGCTGGACGGCCAGCTCAAGAGTTTGGGTAGCGAGGTGGCGGCCTTGAAGAAACAGGGCAACCCGAGCGCTGACATTCAGAGCCTGCAGCAGGACATGCTGGTGTTGAAGAGTCAGGTCGACAACCGCCCGGCTGCGGCGTCATCCAGTGGTGCTTCGGTGCAGGAGTTCGATGCCTTCCGTGCGCAGATGACGCGTAACCTGAATACGCTGCAGAGCCAGATTCAGAACCTGCAGCAACAGATCAACGCCCGTCCGTAACATCAGCTGAGCCTTGTTCGCGGGCACGCCCGCTTCCACAGGATCGAGCACAGCTTTCAAGCCTGTCGCTATACCGGTGGGAGCGGGCATGCCCGCGAATGGCCCTCAATCACAACCGCGGATAATCGATGTAACCCACCGGCCCCTTGCCATAGAAGGTTTCGGGATGTGCCTCGTTCAACGGCGCATCCGCTGCCAGCCGTGCCGGCAGGTCGGGGTTGGCGATGAACGGCACACCAAACGCCACGGCATCCGCTTTGCCACTGGCCAGGGCCGCATTGGCACTGGCCTTGTCGAACCGCTCGTTGACGATGTACGGGCCACCGAATGCCTCTTTGATCAGCGGCCCGATGCTGTCGTCGGCTTCCCGCTCCCGTGAGCAGATGAAGGCGATGCCGCGCTTGCCCAGCTCTCGGGCCACATAGGTGAAGGTCTCGGCGCGGTCGGCGTCGCCCATGTCGTGGGCGTCGGCTCGCGGTGCCAGGTGCACACCTACGCGCTGCGCGCCCCACACTTCAATGGCCGCATCGGTCACCTCCAGCAACAGGCGCGCGCGGTTTTCCAGCGAGCCACCGTAACGGTCGGTGCGCTGGTTGGTGCTGCTTTGCAGGAACTGGTCGAGCAGGTAACCGTTGGCGCCATGGATCTCCACACCATCGAAACCGGCAGCCTTGGCATTTTCGGCGCCACTGCGGTAGGCCTCGACGATGTCGTTGATTTCTTCGGTTTCCAGCGCCCGCGGGGTAGGGTAGTCACTCAGTGGGCGCACAAGGCTCACATGGCCCTTGGGCTGGATCGCGCTGGGGGCCACAGGCAGTTCGCCATTCAGATAGCTGGGGTGGGAGATACGACCCACGTGCCACAGCTGCAGGAAAATGCGACCGCCCGCAGCATGCACGGCCTTTGTCACGTTGTTCCAGCCACGTACCTGTTCATCGTTCCAGATGCCGGGGGTATCTGGGTAGCCGACGCCCATGGGGCTGACCGAAGTCGCTTCGCTGAGGATCAGCCCGGCGCTGGCACGTTGTACGTAGTATTCGGCCATCAGTGCATTGGGCACGCGGCCTTCATCGGCGCGGCAGCGGGTGAGCGGGGCCATGATGATACGGTTGGGCAGTTGCAGGTCGCCCAGTTTGATCGGATCGAAAAGCGTGGTCATAGCGGTTACCTGCCTTGTCAAAGTGCTTGGCGCAGTTGTTCGAGGAACGCCTGGATGGTGGCTTCGTCGCGTTTGAAGAAGTGCCATTGGCCAATCTTCTGGCTGCTGATCAGCCCGGCGCGCTGCAACGTGGCCAGGTGGGCAGAGACGGTCGACTGCGACAGGCCGCAGCGTTGGTCGATTTGCCCGGCACACACACCGTTTTCGGTGCTGTGGTACTGGTCCGGGAACTGGGTTGCCGGGTCTTTCAGCCAGCTGAGAATTTCTCGCCTGACCGGGTGGGCCAGTGCTTTTATGATTTCGTCGAGATCGAGTGGCATGGTTTGAGGCTCGTTGTAGCGGTATATCGCGATGGAGCGAAATATAATTCGCTGAATTCCGATATACAAATACGAAGGTGTTCTGAGCTGAGCACGAATCGATATATCGCGTTATAACGATATGTTCGGTGACGATGCTAGACTGCGCTCATGAACTACCTCGCACACTTGCACCTGGGCGGCCCGGCGCCGCAACAACTGCTTGGCAGCCTGTATGGCGACTTTGTCAAAGGCTCGTTGGAAGGGCGCTTTCCGCCTGCGCTGGAGGCGGCCATCCGGCTGCACCGGCAAATCGACAGTTACACTGACCGGCACCCAGTGGTGCTGGCGGCTCTGGCACGTTTTCCACGCGAGCGGCGGCGTTTTGCCGGCATCGTCCTGGATGTGTTTTTCGACCATTGCCTGGCACGGCACTGGGGCAACTACGCCGATCAGCCGCTGGAGCAGTTCACTGGCGCGTTCTATCGGGTATTGCTGGCAGAGCCTGAGCTGCCTGGGCGGCTGGCGCGGATTGCGCCGTTCATGGCAGCGGATGACTGGCTAGGGGCGTATGGCGACTTCGATACGCTGGCGCAGGTGTTCAACGGCATTGCCCGGCGCTTGTCGCGGCCTGAGGGGATGGCCGGGGTGATGGTGGAGCTGGAGCGGCTGTATGAGCCGCTGCTGGCGGATTTTCGCGAGTTCTACCCGCAACTGCAGGCGTTTGCGGCGGTAGGGCGGATGTCTGACAGTTAGAGGTGTGTGGGTGATATTGGCCTCTTCGCGGGTAAACCCGCTCCTACGGGCAATGCGCTCGGTGTAGGAGCGGGTTCACCCGCGAAAGGGCCAGAACAGGCAGTACACGCATTCAGGCAGCCCGCGCCTGTCGACGTGGCGCCATCTCCACGTCTTCAACCCCAAACAGCGCCAGGTGAATCGCCTGCTGTGCCTGCAATGCCAGCACCGCACGTTCCTTGCCCACGCTACCTATTGGCTGCAGCAGGTGGATGCACACCTCGCCCCGCGGCAGGGCGAACAGGCGCATCAGGTGCGACACCAGGTCGTCCTCACCAATGAACGGCGCTACCGGGTCGATCTGGCCATCACGCAGGTACTGGATAGCGACTGGCTGCACTGCCACGCCACGGTCGATGGCACCTGCCAGCAGGCGGCCATGAAAGGTGCGCAACGTGCGGCCGGTGGTAGTGGTGCCTTCGGGGAATATCAGCAGCGGGCGGGCCAGCCCCAGTTGCCCGGCGATCTGTTCGCGCAGGCGCTGACTGTCGCCACCACCACGGCGAATGAACAGCGTGCCGGCCTTTTCCGCCAGCCAGCCGGCCACCGGCCAGTGGCGCACTTCGGCCTTGGACAGGAAAGACAGCGGCGTGAGCATGCCAAGCAGGGGGATGTCGGTCCAGGAAACATGGTTGCTGACCCACAACATCGGCCGTTGCGGAAGTTCGCCGACTACCTTGACGTCGAAGGGCAGGGCAGCGACCAGGCGCTTCATGAACAGGCAAGTCCAGCGCTGGCGCCGTTCGATCGGCGCCTTGAAGCCCAAGCGTTCGCCCAAGGCGATAATGCTGGCCATCAGCATGCCCTGCGCCAGCACCAGCAGCAGTCGGATGAGGCGGGCCAGTACCCGCAACTTCGGCATCAGACCGCCGCCTTGAAGTGGCGGGCGTAGCGTGGGCACAGCTCGTCGCGTTTGAGCAGGATGAACACGTCTGCCACCTGGAAGTCTTCGTCCCAGCATGGCTCGCCGCAAATCTTCGCGCCCAGGCGCATATAGGCCTTGAGCAGCGGTGGCATTTCGGCAATGACGTTGTTGGGCAGGGCCAGTTTCGGCAGTGGTTTTTTCGGCTCGGCACGCAGGTGTTCGGTGCACAGGTAACGTTCACGCAGGCGCTGCATCACTGCATGGGCCTGCACGCCGCCGTCCTGCATGGGGATACTGGCGCAGCCCATCAGATAGCTGTAGCGGCCCTCGTTGAGCACCTCGGCCAGTTCGCCCCAGAGCACGGCGATGGTACCGCCGTTGCGGTAGTCGGGGGCGACGCAGGTACGGCCCAGTTCGAGGATCGGGCCTTGCAGCTGCAACAGGCCGTGCAGGCTGAATTCTTCTTCGCTGTAGAAACGGCCCAGGCTGCTGGCGGCCTGGTGATCGAGCAGGCGGGTGGTGGCAACCAGTTCGCCGGTGCTCAGGTCGCGTACACCAATGTGGCGGCAGTGCACGTCGTAGTCGTCCATGTCCAGGCCCTGCTCGGCACCTTTGAGCTTGGCCTTGAATTCTGCGCTGAATACTTTGTAGCGCAAGGCTTGGGCTTCTTGCAGCGCCGTGGCGCCAACCAGGCGTTCGGCTTGCAGACGGCGTTCAGTGCTGTAGTCGCCAGCGGTAGCGATCCGAGTCATTACGAGTCTCCATAAGCCAGCCAAGAAGGGTTGCGGCCGGTCGGCTTTGTTGTGCAAAGTCAGCCTAGGTAGACCCAGTGTCACCCCTGTGAATCTTTGGTGATGCTTGCGTGACACACCCTGAGCCTTAACTGAAAGCCCTCCAGCAAGGAGCTGTTCCATGGCCTGGTTGCAACGACTCAACGATCCGCTTCGCCTCGCGCCGACAGGCACCCTGGGCGAAACCTACGCCGCGCTGCTTGAGCGCCTCGGCCCGGTTGCCCCGTTCGAACTGGCGGTACTGGGCGGGCGTGCAATGGCCACCCCGGGCCTGGCCTTCCTGGTGGGTTACCAGGCTGCCCTTCGCGTGCTGTGGCCCAGTGCGCCGCACAGCCTTGGCGCCTTGTGTGCCACCGAGCGGCGCAGCGTGCGGCCGGCAGACATGCACACACGGCTGGACGCTCTGCGGCTGTCGGGTTGCAAAGACTTCGTTACTGCGGGCCTGGAGGCGGAGTGGTTGCTGGTGGCAGCGCGTAGCGAAGCGGCTGGCGCTGCGCCGCAGTTGAGCCTGGCGGTGGTTTACCCCGGGGAGCCGGGGGTAACACTGGAGCCATTGCCAACCCTGCCGCTGATGCCGGAAGTCGGTCATGGCCGATTGCTGCTGGAGCAGGCGTCGTGCGAGTTGCTGGCCGGTGACGGCTGGGATGCCTACGTGAAGCCGTTCCGTTCGCTGGAGGATTTGTATGTGCTCGCGGCGCTGACCGCCTGGTTGTATGGCGTTGGGCAGGAGTGCGCCTGGCCGCAGGGGCTGCGCCTGCAGTTGCTTGGGCTGTTGGCCGGCTGCGCCGAGGGTAGCCGCCAGTGTGCCGATAGCATGGGTTGTCACTTGTTGCTTGGCGGGTTGTTTGCGCAGTTCCAGGCCTTGCGGGGGGAGATCGATGCGGCGTTGGCGACAGGGCCGGTGCAGTGGGCGCAAGTCTGGCAGCGTGACCAAGGGGTGATGGCGCTGGCGGCGTCGGCGCGGGAGAAGCGGCTGAACAAGGCTTGGGCTGCTGCGGGCTTTTCATGAATGGCTCACAGGTTTGTGTGAACCGATGAATCGCGGCGTGGTACCTGTGGGGGCGGGGTTAGGTGCAAAGCGGCCGGTACTGGCAGCAGAAAACCTGAAAGACATTTCCTTTTATCGCGCTTGATCCCCGCAAATCCCAGCCGTTGACGTATCATTGGCCGCCTGACGGCAACCCCTCCAGGATCGCTTGCGCATGCTCGCCCTTCTTATCCAGACCCTGAACATCACGGCGCCGGTTTTCGCCATGCTGTTCATGGGCGTCCTGCTCAAACGCATTCACTTGATCGACGACAACTTCAACCGCGTCGCCTCGCAGCTGGTATTCAACGTCTGCATGCCGGCGCTGCTCTTCCTCGGCATCTACCACGCCGACCTGGCCGCAGCGGTCAAGCCCGGTGTCATCCTGTATTTCATCGTCGCCACCCTGGTCGGTTTCGCCATTGCCTGGGGCATGGCCATCTGGCGCAGCCCGATGGCCGACCGGGGCATCTATACCCAGGGCGCCTTCCGCGGCAACAATGGTGTGATAGGCCTGGCCCTGGCCGCCAGCCTGTACGGTGACTATGGCATCTCCCTGGGGGCGGTGCTCGCAGGCTTGGTCATCCTCATGTACAACTCGCTGTCCGCGGTGGTGCTGGCGGTGTACAGCCCGGACCTCAAGTCCGATCCGTGGAGCATCTGCAAAAGCATTTTCAGCAACCCGCTGATTATCAGCGTGCTGGTGGCCGCACCGATGGCTTACGGCCAGGTGCCGCTGCCCAACTGGCTGCTGACCTCGGGCGACTACCTGGCACAGATGACGCTGCCGCTGGCGCTGATCTGTATCGGTGGCACGCTGTCGCTGGCAGCGCTGCGTAACTGTGGCCGGCTGGCCATCGATGCCAGCCTGGTGAAGATGCTCTGGCTGCCGCTGCTCGGCACTCTTGGTGCCTGGTTGTGCGGGTTTCGCGGGGCGGAGCTGGGCATCCTGTTCCTGTACATAGGCAGCCCGACCGCTGCAGCCAGCTACGTAATGGCGCGCGCGGCCAACGGCAATCATGAGCTGGCCGCGTCGATCATCGTGATTACCACGCTAATGGCGGCGATCACCACCAACATTGGTATTTTCATCTTGCAGTGGGGCGGATGGATCTAGATCCTTGACTGCAAATAACAGCAACAACACTGCCTCACTGAGCTAAAGGACACTTCATGCAAGACCAGAGCACGCCCGAGCGGTTACAGCGCGGGCTGAAGAATCGCCATATCCAGCTGATCGCGCTGGGCGGGGCCATCGGTACCGGCTTGTTCCTGGGCATTGCCCAGACCATTCAGTTGGCCGGCCCCTCCGTGTTGCTGGGCTACGCCATCGCCGGCCTGATGGCCTTCCTGATCATGCGTCAGCTGGGCGAAATGGTGGTGGAAGAGCCGGTCGCCGGCAGCTTCAGCCACTTCGCCCACCAATACTGGAGCGAGTTTGCCGGCTTTGTCTCAGGCTGGAATTACTGGGTGGTGTACGTGCTGGTCGGCATGGCCGAGCTGACGGCGGTCGGTATCTACGTGCAGTACTGGTGGCCGGACTTCCCCACCTGGGCCACGGCGGCGATCTTCTTCGTGGTGATCAACCTGATCAACCTGACTCAGGTAAAGGTCTATGGCGAGATGGAGTTCTGGTTCGCCCTGGTCAAGGTAGTAGCCATCGTCAGCATGATCGGCTTTGGTGCCTGGTTGCTGGGCAGCGGTCATGGTGGCCCGGATGCCAGCGTGGCCAACCTGTGGCAGTACGGCGGCTTCTTCCCTAACGGCGTCACGGGTCTGGTAATGGCCCTGGCTGTGATCATGTTCTCCTTCGGTGGCCTGGAGTTGGTCGGCATCACGGCTGCCGAGGCTGACAACCCGCGCGAGAGCATCCCCAAGGCCACCAACCAGGTGGTGTACCGCATCCTGATTTTCTACATCGGTGCCTTGGCAGTGCTGTTGTCGCTGTACCCTTGGCAGAAGGTGGTGCAGGGCGGCAGCCCGTTCGTGATGATCTTCCACGAACTGGACAGCGACCTGGTGGCGACCATTCTCAATATCGTGGTGCTGACGGCTGCGCTCTCGGTGTACAACAGCTGTGTGTACGCCAATAGCCGTATGCTGTTCGGCCTCGCCAGCCAGGGCGATGCGCCGCGTCAGTTGCTGAAGGTAAGCCGTAGCGGCGTGCCGCTGACCGCGCTGGGCGTGTCGGCCTTTGCGACCGGCCTGTGCGTGCTGATCAATTACCTGATGCCGGGCGGGGCCTTTGGCTTGCTGATGGCGTTGGCAGTGTCCGCGTTGGTGATCAACTGGGCGAGCATCAGCATTACCCACCTCAAATTCCGCAAGGCCAAGCTGGCCGCCGGGATCACCCCCTTCTACAAAAGCCTGGGGCACCCGCTGACCAACTACCTGTGCCTGGCGTTCATCGTGCTGATCCTGGTGGTGATGTACCTGACGCCGCCGATTCGCATCTCGGTAATGCTGATCCCGGCATGGATCGCTGTGCTGTGGGTGGCTTTCAAGCTGAAGAAGGCTCGCCAGGCCAAGGGCTGATCGGGTTTGTTCGTAAGGGGTATGCCGTTAGGTTTTCGGTGCCTGTGAGATCGAGCGCCGCCCGCGCGGCGCTTCGCGGGTAAACCCGCTCCTACGTTTGTTTCGGGCCAGTCCCTCCTGTGCCAGGCGCGCGCGACCGCCTTGTTTGTACGACGCAATATCGAGGCATGCGCCAAAGCGTTCGCGCGCAAATCCCGCAGGAATAATTGGCCCGAAACAAACCGTCCTGTGCCAGGCGCGCGCGACCGCCTTGTTTGTACGACGCGATATCGAGGCATGCGCCAAAGCGTTCGCGCGCAAATCCCGCAGGAATAATTGGCCCGAAACAAACCGTTCTGTGCCAGGCGCGCGCGACCGCCTTGTTTGTACGACGCGATATCGAGGCATGCGCCAAAGCGTTCGCGCGCAAATCCCACAGGAATAATTGGCCCGAAACAAACGTAGGAGCGGGTTTACCCGCGAAGCGCCGCGCGGGCGGCGCTCGATCTCACAGGCGATGAAAGCCTAAAGGCATGCGTCTGGCGGCCCTGACGCGTTTCCCTTCCATGCCCCTCAATGCTGCCTCCGCCAGGCACGCACGGTGGTGTACAGCAACACTGTAGCGAGCACCGGCAGTACATAGAACAGCATCAATCGCTCCAGGCGGCCAGCCAGCGGCATACCCATGGTAAAAGCCGCCACATGAAGGCCGTAGGCCAGGTACAGGCAAAGAAACACCAGGCCTTCTGCGCGAGTGATGCGGTAACCGGAATAGAACACTGGCAGGCTCAGGACAGCAACGCCGAGCATTACAGGCAGATCGAAAGACAGCGCGTTAGGCGAGATCGACAGGGGTTCCGGGGTGATCAGTGCGGTCAGGCCCAGTACAGCCAGCAGGTTGAACAGGTTACTGCCGATCACCGTGCCCACGGCGATCTCCCGTTCGCCACGCAAGGCGGCGATCAGCGCAGCGGCCAGTTCCGGCAGGGAGGTGCAGATGGCGACGACCGTCAGGCCGATAATACGCTCGGACAGGCCCAGGTCGGTGGCCACCTCGATGGCAGCTTCCAGTAGCAAGTGGCCCGCCAGGCTCAGCAGGCCAAGGCCGACCAGTATCTGCAGCAGCGTACCTGACCAGAAGCGCCCGGCCCCGGACCTGGCGGCGTCCGGGGCAGGGTAGGTGCGTGCGTAATGGCGCGACTGATGCCAGAGCATTGCCAGGTAACCGGCCAGCCCCAGCAATAGCAGTGCCCCTTCAACCCTGCCCAGATGGGCATTGGCGGACAGCGCATACACCAGCCCGCTGGCAAGGATCATCAGGGGAATGTCCAGCCGCACCAGCTGGCGTGACACCCGCAGCGGGATGATCAGCGCGGCCAGGCCGAGAATGACCAGTACGTTGAAGATGTTGCTGCCGATCACGCTGCCTACTGCCACATCCGGCGCACCCTGGTAGGCGGCCTGCAGGCTTACGGTCAATTGTGGCGCGGTACTGCCGAAGGCCACCAGGCTCAGGCCTATGATCAGCGGGCGCACGTGCAGGCGCTGCGCCAGGCGCAAAGCGGAGCGCACCAGTAGCTCGGCGCCGCCGACCAGCAACAGCAGGGCAACGCCCATTTGCAGCAGGCTAAAAGTGGGAAGGGTGGCCAGGTCGAAAATGGTCGGACTCCTGTCGCGTCAGTCGCTAAGCCCTTGTACTCGCACACGCGCTGTTCCGCTACGGAGCATGCCGATTTTTTCCGCTGCTGCGCGAGACAGGTCGATCAGGCGGCCGCGGGTGTGCGGGCCACGGTCGTTTATGCGTACCACCACACTGCGCTGGTTAGCCATGTTGGTCACCCGTACACGTGTGCCGAAGGGCAGGCTGCGGTGGGCGGCGGTAAGGGCGTGCTGGTTGAACGGTTCGCCACTGGCGGTGCGTTTGCCATGGTGGCGCGAGCCGTAGTAGGAAGCGGTGCCCGTCTGGTCGTAGCCGCGCGGGTCGATGTCATGGCTGGCGCAGCCGGCCAGGAAAGAAAACAGGGCGAGGGTGCCGAGGGAACGTTTTAGCAAGTCAGGTGCTCTCCGGTGCGACCATTCGCGGGTAAATCCGCTCCTACAGGGAACGCTGGCTTGTGTAGGAGCGGCTTCAGCCGCGAACGAGGGCGAAGCCCTCGCAGCATTACAGGGGTAAAACCATCACCCTTCGAGCTTGGCTTTGAGCAATTGGTTCACCTGCCCCGGGTTGGCCTTGCCTTTGGAGGCTTTCATGGCCTGGCCGACGAAGAAGCCGAACATCTTGCCGCGCTTGGCCTCATCGGCTGCGCGATACTGTTCGACCTGCTCGGCATTGGCTGCCAGCATTTCGTCGAGCATCTTGTCGATCGCACCCGTGTCGGTAACCTGTTTCAGGCCTTTGCTCTCGATGATGCTGTCGGCATCGCCTTCACCGGCGGCCATGGCCTCGAACACGGTTTTGGCAATCTTGCCGCTGATGGTGTTGTCACGAATGCGCAGCAGCATGCCGCCCAGTTGCGCGGCGCTGACCGGCGCCTGATCGATTTCGACACCCAGCTTGTTCAGCAGGCTACCCAGTTCGACCATGACCCAGTTGGCTGCCAGCTTGGCATCACCACCGATCTTCACCACTTCTTCGAAGTAGTCTGCCTGTTCGCGGCTGGAGGCCAATACGTTGGCGTCGTAGGCCGACAGGCCGTACTGAGTCTGGAAGCGCTCGACCTTCTGTGGCGGCAGCTCCGGCAGGCCGGCGCGGATGGTTTCGAGGAAGCTGTCCTCGATGACCACCGGCAGCAGGTCGGGGTCGGGGAAGTAACGGTAGTCGTTGGCTTCCTCTTTGCTGCGCATGGAGCGGGTTTCGTCCTTGTTCGGGTCGTACAGGCGGGTTTCCTGCACCACTTTGCCACCGTCTTCGATCAGGTCGATCTGGCGCTGGATTTCGCTGTTGATCGCGCGCTCGATGAAGCGGAACGAGTTGACGTTCTTGATTTCACAGCGAGTGCCGAACTCGGTCTGGCCTTTCGGGCGGATCGATACGTTGCAGTCGCAGCGCAGCGAACCTTCGGCCATGTTGCCGTCGCAGATGCCCAGGTAGCGCACCAGCGCGTGGATCGCCTTGACGTAAGCCACGGCTTCCTTGGCGCTGCGCATGTCAGGCTCGGAGACGATTTCCAGCAGCGGGGTGCCGGCACGGTTCAGGTCGATGCCGGTGGAACCGCTGAAGTCTTCGTGCAGGCTCTTGCCGGCGTCTTCTTCCAGGTGCGCGCGGGTTACACCGATGCGCTTGATGGTGCCGTCTTCCAGCGCGATGTCCAGGTGGCCCTTGCCGACGATCGGCAGGTCCATCTGGCTGATCTGGTAGCCCTTGGGCAGGTCGGGGTAGAAGTAGTTCTTGCGTGCGAACACGTTGCGCTTGCCGATCTCGGCATCGATGGCCAGGCCGAACATGCACGCCATGCGCACGGCTTGCTCGTTCAGCACCGGCAGTACGCCGGGCATGCCCAGGTCAACCAGGCTGGCCTGAGTATTCGGCTCGGAGCCAAAGGTGGTAGCGCTGCCGGAGAAGATCTTCGACTGGGTGGCGAGCTGAGTGTGGATTTCCAGCCCGATCACAACTTCCCATTGCATGTGTGAATTCCTCAGAAGCCGTTGGGGGCGCGGGTATGCCAGTCGGTCACCTGTTGGTAGCGGTGCGCGACGTTGAGCAGGCGGCCTTCCTGGAAGTACGGCGCCAGCAGTTGCACGCCGACCGGCAGGCCGTCGACGAAGCCCGCAGGCATCGACAGGCCTGGCAGGCCCGCCAGGTTGGCGGTGATGGTGTAGACGTCTTCGAGATAGGCGGCAACCGGGTCGCTGCTCTTGGCGCCAAGCTTCCAGGCCGGGTTTGGCGTGGTCGGGCCGAGAATCAGGTCGACATCGTTGAAGGCGGCCATGAAGTCGTTCTTGATCAGGCGGCGGATTTGCTGCGCCTTCACGTAATAGGCGTCGTAGTAGCCGGCCGACAGGGCGTAGGTACCGACCATGATGCGGCGCTGTACTTCAACGCCGAACCCTTCGCCGCGTGAGCGCTTGTACAGGTCGGTGAGGTCTTTGGGCTCTTCACAGCGGTAGCCGAAGCGTACGCCGTCGAAACGCGACAGGTTGGAAGAGGCTTCAGCCGGAGCGATCACGTAGTAGGCCGGAATGGCATGCTGCATGTTCGGCAGGCTGATTTCCTTGACCACTGCACCGAGCTTTTCCAGCTCTTTGACGCTGGCCTGGACCAGGTCGGCGATGCGTGGGTCGAGGCCGGCACCGAAGTACTCTTTCGGCAGGCCGATGCGCAGGCCTTGCAGCGAAGCGTTCAGGCTGGCGCTGTAGTCCGGCACCGGTTCTTCGATGCTGGTGGAGTCCTTGGCGTCGAAACCGGCCATACCTTGCAGCAGCAGCGCGCAGTCCTCGGCGGTGCGGGCCAGCGGGCCGCCCTGGTCGAGGCTGGAGGCGTAGGCGATCATGCCCCAGCGCGACACACGACCGTACGTCGGCTTGAGGCCGGTGAGGTTGGTCAGTGCCGCTGGTTGGCGGATCGAGCCGCCGGTGTCGGTGCCCGTGGTGGCGGGCAGCAGGCGCGCGGCCACGGCAGCGGCCGAACCACCGGACGATCCGCCCGGAACGTGCTCGAGGTTCCACGGGTTCTTCACCGCGCCGTAATGGCTGGATTCGTTGGCCGAACCCATGGCGAACTCGTCCATGTTGGTCTTGCCCAGGGTGACCATGCCGGCTTCGGCCAGCTTGGCGACCACGGTGGCGTCATAGGGCGCCTTGAAGTTGTCGAGCATCTTCGAGCCGCAGCTGGTGCGTACGCCGTTGGTGCAGAACAGGTCTTTGTGGGCGATCGGTGCACCCAGCAGCGCGCCGGTTTCGCCAGCGGCGCGACGGGCATCGGCGGCACGCGCCTGAGCCAGGGCCAGGTCGTCGGTGATGCTGATGAAGCTGTTGATCTGCGGGTCGAGCTGCTTGATGCGCGCCAGCAGCGTGCCGGTCAGCTCTTCGGAAGAAAACGATTTGTCGGCGAGTCCGCGGGCGATCTCGGCCAGGGTCAATTGATGCATGGCAGGCTCTATCCCTTACTCGATGACTTTGGGAACCAGGTACAGACCGCTTTCGGTCGACGGCGCGATGGCCTGGTAGGCATCGCGCTGGTTGCTTTCGGTGACTTGGTCAGGACGCAGGCGCTGGCTGGCCTCCAGCGGGTGGGCCAGGGGCTCGATGCCAGTGGTATCGACCGCTTGCATCTGGTCGACCAGGCCGAGAATGCTGTTCAGGGCGTCGGTAATGCGTGGCAGTTCGCCATCATTCAGGCCCAGGCGGGCCAGATGGGCGATCTTTTCCACGTCGCAGCGTTCAAGCGCCATGAGGATCTCCAAGGGAAACAAAGAACGGAATTTGGGTCCGCGGTGAGGAACATGTCAGCTTTCTGGCGGTCTAACGGCCGCGAAATTCTGCTGGCGTGCTCGGAAAAACAGCCAATTTAACATATTGGCTCCTTGCCCAAAATCCCTGCCATTGTTAGAGTTTGCCGCACTTTTTTACCCACGCTTTCCCCAGGGTCACTTTCCCATGTTCAAGAAACTGCGTGGCATGTTTTCCAGCGATCTTTCTATCGACCTGGGTACTGCCAACACCCTTATTTACGTGCGTGAGCGCGGTATCGTCCTGAATGAGCCCTCGGTTGTTGCCATCCGTACCCATGGCAACCAGAAAAGCGTCGTCGCCGTCGGTACCGAAGCCAAACGCATGCTGGGCCGTACGCCTGGCAACATTGCAGCCATTCGTCCGATGAAGGACGGCGTCATTGCCGACTTCAGCGTCTGCGAAAAAATGTTGCAATATTTTATCAACAAGGTTCACGAGAACAGCTTCCTGCAGCCGAGCCCGCGCGTGCTGATCTGCGTGCCGTGCAAGTCGACCCAGGTCGAGCGCCGCGCCATCCGCGAGTCGGCCCTCGGCGCGGGTGCCCGTGAAGTGTTCCTGATCGAAGAGCCGATGGCCGCTGCCATCGGTGCAGGCCTGCCGGTTGAAGAGGCCCGCGGTTCGATGGTCGTCGATATCGGTGGCGGTACCACTGAAATCGCCCTGATCTCGCTGAACGGCGTGGTCTATGCCGAGTCCGTCCGCGTTGGCGGTGACCGCTTCGACGAAGCCATCGTGACCTACGTGCGTCGCAACTACGGCAGCTTGATCGGCGAATCCACCGCCGAACGTATCAAGCAGGAAATCGGCACTGCCTACCCAGGTGGCGAAGTACGTGAAGTCGACGTGCGTGGTCGTAACCTGGCCGAAGGTGTACCGCGTGCCTTCACCCTGAATTCCAACGAAGTGCTCGAAGCGCTGCAGGAATCGCTGGCGACCATCGTCCAGGCGGTCAAGAGCGCCCTCGAGCAATCGCCGCCGGAACTCGCCTCGGACATCGCCGAGCGCGGCCTGGTGCTGACCGGTGGTGGTGCGCTGCTGCGTGACCTCGACAAACTGCTGGCCCAGGAAACCGGCCTGCCGGTGATCGTCGCCGAGGACCCGCTGACCTGCGTCGCCCGTGGCGGCGGTCGCGCCCTGGAGATGATGGACAAGCACGCGATGGACCTGCTCTCCAGCGAGTGATCCCGCTCGCTGTTCACGAGCGCCCGGTTTACAGGTAGTACGTACAGTGCTACCTGTATGCGCTGGGCTGGCGCCCGTTTGGGGCGCCGTATCCGTCAACCCGCAACCAGGCTGGTGCGTTGTTCCATGTCCAATGACCTCCTGAGTCGTCCACGAGGAACGGCCCATTAAACCGCTTTTCTCCAAGGGCCCTTCGCTGGGCGTTCGCCTGCTCGTTCTGGTGGTGATGTCGGTCGCGTTGATGGTTGTCGACGCGCGCTTCGACGTGCTCAAACCCGTGCGCAGCCAGATGGGCCTGGTGCTGATGGAGTCGTACTGGATCACCGATTTGCCACAGCGTGCCTGGCAAGGTGTGGCCGGCCAGTTCGGTAGCCGCACCGAGCTGATTGCCGAAAACGAGAAGCTCAAGACCGAAGCCCTGCTGCTGCAGGGGCGCCTGCAGAAGCTGGCGGCCCTGACCGAGCAGAACGTGCGGCTGCGCGAGTTGCTCAACTCTTCGGCGCTGGTCAACGAGAAGGTTGAAGTGGCGGAACTGATCGGCGTCGACCCCAACCCGTTTACCCACCGCATTCTGATCAACAAGGGTGAGCGTGATGGTGTGTTCCTGGGCCAGCCGGTGCTCGATGCCCGCGGCCTGATGGGCCAGGTCGTAGAGTTGATGCCCTATACCGCGCGGGTGCTGTTGCTGACCGATACCACCCACAGCATTCCGGTGCAGGTCAACCGCAACGGTTTGCGTGCCATCGCCAGCGGCACTGGCAACCCGGAGCGCCTGGAGTTGCGCCATGTGGCCGACACTGCCGACATCAAGGAAGGCGACCTGCTGGTCAGTTCCGGCATGGGGCAGCGCTTTCCTGCCGGCTACCCGGTGGCCACGGTCAACGAAGTGATCCACGATTCCGGCCAACCCTTTGCCATCGTCCGTGCCATCCCCACCGCCGCGCTCAACCGCAGCCGCTATATGTTGCTGGTGTTCAGTGACCGGCGTAGCCCGGAGCAGCGCGCCACCGATGCCGCCATTGCCCAGGAAGAGGCTGACCGCAAGGGCGCTGCACCTGCTGGCCAGCCGGCCGCTACCCGTGATCAGGTCGCACCCGCCGCTGGCACGCCTGCCGCGTCGGTCGCACCGGCAGCACCGGCAGCACCGGCCACTCCGGTCGCGCAGCCAGCAGCCCCGTCTGCTGCACCTGCCACGCCGGCCGCACCCGCTCAACCCCGGAGGCAATGATGGCTGCATCACGCCGCAATAACGGCTGGGTCATCTGGCTTACGTTCGCCATCGGCCTGCTGCTCAGCGTTTCCCCCATGCCGCAGTTCATGGAAGTGTTCCGGCCCATGTGGCTGGCCTTGCTGGTGTCGTTCTGGACCCTTGCCGTGCCGAACAAGGTCGGCATGACCACGGCATTCGTGCTGGGCCTTGCCGAGGACGTGCTGTATGGCACGTTGCTGGGGCAGAATGCGCTGGTCCTTACCCTCATCACCTTCTTGGTGCTGTCCCTGCAGCAGCGTCTGCGCATGTTCCCCATGTGGCAGCAAAGCCTGGTCATTCTGGTGATCTTCGGTATCGCCCAGTTGATCCAGCTGTGGCTCAGTGCACTGACCGGCAACCGCCTGCCCACCCTGGCGCTTGTCTGGTCGGCGGTGATCAGCGCCTTGCTCTGGCCGTGGATCAGCTTTGCCTTGCGCGACCTGCGTCGACGCTTGCACATCAACTGACGGCAACGCGCCACTGACAGGGAGATGTCTGCATGACCCCGCTATACCTGGCTTCAGGCTCGCCCCGTCGTCGTGAACTGCTGACGCAGATCGGCGTGCCGTTCATTGTCATCAGTGCCCCGGTCGATGAATCTCCGCTACCCAGCGAAAGCGCCCCTGCCTACGTCGAACGCCTGGCCCGGGCAAAGGCCGCCGCCGGCCTGGCCAGTGTCGACGGCCCGGCTGTAGTGCTCGGCGCAGACACTGCCGTGGTGCTCGATGGTCGTATTCTCGGCAAACCGGAAAACCGTGAAGATGCCTTGGCCATGCTGGCTGACCTGTCAGGCCGTGAGCATCAGGTGCTGACCGCTGTCGCCCTGGACGATGGCCAGCGTGTGCACAGTTTTTGCGTGACCAGCACGGTGCGCTTTCGCGCCATCAGCACTGATGAAGCGCAACGCTATTGGGCCAGCGGCGAGCCATCTGACAAGGCTGGCGGCTATGCCATCCAGGGGCTGGGTGCGGTCTTCGTCAGCGGCCTTTCCGGCAGCTATTCGGCGGTGGTCGGCTTGCCACTCTGTGAAACGGCCGATTTGCTTGGCCAGTTCGGCATCGCCTGCTGGCAGTCGCTCGCGCATACGCCAGAGGTAACAAACCCGCAGTAGCCAGCAGTGCATACGCCATCCATCATTAGAAGAACCTTTGACGAGAGCCTGCCATGAGTGAAGAGATCCTGATCAACATCACCCCGATGGAGTCACGTGTGGCGGTGGTGGAAAACGGGGTGCTGCAGGAGGTGCACGTCGAGCGCACCCAGCGCCGTGGCATCGTCGGCAATATCTACAAGGGCAAGGTGGTGCGTGTGCTGCCAGGCATGCAGGCGGCCTTCGTCGACATCGGCCTCGAACGCGCAGCGTTTATCCATGCCTCGGAAATCTCCCAGCGCGAAGGCTCGGCGGTAGAGAACATCACCGCACTGGTACATGAAGGCCAGGCCCTGGTGGTGCAGGTGACCAAGGACCCGATCGGCACCAAGGGTGCACGCCTGACCACCCAGCTATCGATTCCGTCGCGTTACCTGGTGTACATGCCACGCAGCAGCCATGTCGGTATTTCGCTGAAAATCGAGGACGAAGCCGAGCGTGAGCGCCTCAAGCAAGTGGTCAGCGACTGCATGGATGGCGAAAACATCAAGGATGCCGGTGGTTTCATCTTGCGCACCGCCGCCGAAGGCGCGCGTGCCGAGGAGATCTTGCAGGACATCCGTTACCTGCGCCGCCTGTGGGAGCAGATTGGCACCCAGATCAAGACCTGCGGCGCGCCCACGGTCATTTACGAAGACCTTGGCCTGGCCCTGCGTACCCTGCGCGACCTGGTCAACCCGAAGATCGAGAAGATCCGCATCGACTCGCGGGAAACCTTCCAGAAGACCACGCAGTTCGTCGGCGAGTTGATGCCGGAAATTGCCGACCGCCTCGAACACTACCCGGGCGAGCGCCCAATCTTTGACCTGTACGGCGTCGAAGACGAGATCCAGCGGGCTCTGGAGCGCAAGGTGCCGTTGAAGTCCGGCGGTTACCTGGTGGTCGACCCGGCCGAAGCGATGACCACCATCGACGTCAACACCGGGGCTTTCGTCGGCCATCGCAACCTCGAAGAAACCATCTTCAAGACCAACCTCGAGGCTGCTACCGCCATCGCCCGACAACTGCGCCTGCGCAACATTGGCGGCATCATCATCATCGACTTCATCGACATGGAAGACGAAGATCACCAGCGCCAGGTACTGCGTACCCTGGAAAAACAGCTGGAGCGCGATCACGCCAAGACCAACATCATCGGCATCACCGAGCTGGGCCTGGTGCAGATGACCCGCAAGCGCACGCGGGAAAGCCTGGAACAGGTGCTTTGCGAGCCGTGCCTGGCCTGTCAGGGCCGCGGCAAGCTGAAAACACCCGAGACCATCTGTTACGAAATATTCCGCGAGATCCTGCGTGAGGCCCGTGCCTATCAGGCTGAAGGCTACCGTGTGCTGGCCAACCAGAAGGTGGTCGACCGCCTGCTGGATGAAGAGTCAGGCAACGTGGCGGAACTGGAAGCCTTCATCGGTCGAACCATTCGCTTCCAGGTCGAGTCGATGTATTCGCAGGAACAATACGACGTGGTGCTGCTCTGAGGTCTTCTGAAACACGCCACTGCATCGTCGTGCTGGCAAAACCGGCACGACGGGCCATCATGGATAAACGACTTGGAGGGCCATGGCCATGGGACGTCTGAACCGCGTTCTTGTTGCTCTGACCCGCTGGGGGTTGGGCATATGTGCCCTGCTGGCAGTATTGGTGGCGCTGTATGTCAGCCTTGGTCGTGAACTGGTGCCGCTGGTAGCCGAGTACCGTGCCGACGTAGAAAGCAAGGCCGAGCAGGCGCTGGGCCTGCCCGTGCATGTCGGTGCCCTGGAAGGGCACTGGAGCGGACTGGCCCCTGTGCTGCGGGTACGTGACCTGCAACTGGGCGAAGGCACCAGGGCGCTCCGGCTGGACGACGTCATGGTGGTGCCCGACATCTGGGCCAGCCTCACCGCCCGCGAAGTGCGCCTGGCGCGCATCCAGCTGGGCGGGCTGCAACTGATCCTTCGCGAAAACGAGCAGGGCGCCTGGAGCCTGGAAGGCCTGCCGAAGAAGGACGACGCGCCGCTGGACCCTGCCGACTTGCTGCAGCGCCTGCGCCAGCTGGGGCGCATCGATGTGTTCGACAGTCTGGTCACCCTGCACCCCTGGCAGCGCGACCCGCTGACCCTGACATATGTGAGTGCCGGCCTGCAGGCCGGTGCTAAACGCCAGGCCCTGGATCTGCGTGCGACCCTGCCTGACGGCCAGCCCCTGGCGTTGAGCCTGAACAGCCGTATGTCGGCCGACGCTTGGCGTGATGGCGAGGTAGAGGCCTATGTCAGCCTGCCGCAAAGTGACTGGGCACATTGGTTGCCGCCCAGGGTGTTGGGGCAGTGGCATGCTGACACCTTGCGGGCGGGCGGTGAGTTCTGGATCGGCTGGGGCAAGGGGCAGTTGCAACGGGCCGTCGTAAGGCTCAATGCACCCAGGCTGGAGGGGGCCTATGCCGGGCGCAAGGCTGCCAACCTGAATAACCTGGCTTTGGGCGCCTGGTTCCAGCGCCGGGAGCAAGGCTTCGATGTGGTCGTCGACTCGTTGGCCATGGACCTCGGCAAGGCCCGCTGGGAGTCTCACCTGCAGTTGCAGCAGCGCCCTGGCCAGAACGCAGCCGATGAAAGCTGGCAGTTACAGGCCGACCGCCTCGACCTCACCCCGCTGACTCCGCTGATCGATGCCCTGGCCCCCCTGCCGGACAAGGTCAAGGATGTGGTCGATGGCTTGAAGGTGACCGGTGCGTTGCGCAATGTGCGCCTCGAGGCCAGGCCCAAGGCCGAGGGTGACCAGCGCCTGCAGTTCGCAGCCAACCTGGAGAAGGTAGGCTTCGATGCTTATCACAACGCCCCGGCGGCCGGTAACGTCAGTGGCAGCATCAGTGGTGACCTGGGCCACGGCGAGCTGCGCCTGGATACCGATGCGTTCATGCTGCATCTGTACCCGATCTTCGCCAAGCCCTGGCATTACCAGAAGGCGAATGCGCGCTTGACCTGGACCTTGGACAAAGACGGTTTCACCCTGATTGCGCCCTACCTCAAGGTGCTGGGCGAGGAGGGCAAGATCGCCGGTGACTTCCTGATTCGCCTGTTGTTCGAGGAAGGCCGCGAGGACTACATGGACCTGCGCGTCGGCCTGACCGAAGGCGATGGCCGCTTTACTGCCAAGTATCTGCCCGAGGTGCTCAGCCCGGCCCTCGACGAGTGGCTGCGCAGCGCTATCGTCAAAGGCGCTGTGGATGAAGGCTACTTCCAGTATCAGGGCTCGCTGAACCATGGCGCATCCCCGCAAGCGCGCAGCATCAGCCTGTTCTTCAAGGTGCATGACGCCGCGCTGGACTTCCAGCCCGGTTGGCCACAGGTGCAGCATGTCGATGGCGATGTGTTCATCGAGGACAGTGGCGTGCGCATCAAGGCCCAGCGAGGCGTGCTGCTCGACACCAAGGTCAGCGATGTGAATGTCGATATCCCGCATGTCGACGGCGACCAGCACAGCCATCTCTACCTGGATGGCGACTTCGACGGTAGCCTGGGTGATGGCCTGAAGATTCTCAAGGAAGCGCCAATCGGCACCGGTGAAATTTTCGCCGGCTGGGAAGGTGAGGGGCCGCTGAAGGGCAAGGTCAAGCTCGATATCCCGCTGGCCCATGGGCAGCGCCCAAAGGTGCAGGTGGACTTCGCCACCCACGATGCGCGCCTGAAAGTCGCCCCGCCAAGCCTGGAGTTGAACCGCCTGAAGGGCGACTTCAGCTTCGACTTCGACAAGGGCCTGAGTGGCAAAGGCATCAGCCTGCAGGCCTTCGGCAAGCCGGTAACGGCGCAAATAACCGCTGAAGGTCAGGCTGGGCAGATGCAGACCCGCATCAATGCCAATGGCCAGGTATCGCTCAAGGCGCTGACTGACTGGCTGCAGTTCAAGCAGGCCTTGCCGGCCTCCGGTGACCTGCCCTATCAGTTGCAGCTCAGTCTGGGGAGCCGGGACAACCGCCTGAGTGTCACTTCCAGCCTCAAGGGGCTGGCCATCGACCTGCCGGCTCCGTTCGGCAAAGCGGCAGCAGATACCCGCGACAGCCGTTTCAGCATGAGCCTTCAGGGCCCGGAGCGGCAATTCGATGCTGCCTACGCCGACCTTGCCCGCTTTGCCTATGCTGCACCGGCTGAAAACTTGACCCAGGGCCGCGGCGAGCTAGTGCTGGGCACAGGCGACGCCCGGGTACCTGCCAGCCAGGGGCTGAGGGTGCGCGGGCGCCTGGAGACCCTGGACCTGGCCCCTTGGCAAGAGCAGGCGGGCCGGCTGGCTGGGGACGACCCCGGTGGCAGCGCGCGGCAGAACCTGCAAAGCGTCGACCTGAGCATCGGCCAGTTGAAAGCCTTCGGCATGGACCTGAACCAGGCCGTGGTACGCCTGGCCCGGGGCGGCCCGGCCTGGGATTTGCGCCTCGACAGCAAGGAAGTCATTGGTAATGCGCGCGTTCCGGATGCCAAGGGCGCGCCGATGGTCGTGCGCATGCAGACCTTGCGGCTGCCTGCCGCCAGCGCCGCTGAACAGCAGGCTGAAGACGGCCCCGACCCGCTGGCCTCGTTCGATCCGCGCAAAGTCCCGGCACTGGACCTGAGCATCGACAAGCTCTATCGCGGTGACGATCTTTACGGCAGCGCCGCGATCAAGCTGCGGCCGACCCCACGTGGCGTTACAGCCAGTGATATCGACCTCGACCTCAAGGGGTTGCGCATCGATGGCGGTGGTGGCTGGGAGGGTGAAACGGGCAAAACCAGCAGTTGGTACAAAGGGCGCCTTGATGGCAAGAACCTGGCGGATGTGCTCAGCGCCTGGGGCTTTGCCCCGACGGTGACCAGCCGCGACTTCCGCTTGGACGTGGATGGCCGCTGGCCGGGTTCGCCGGCCGCAGTGGGCCTGAAGCGCTTCTCGGGCAGCATGGATGCGGCGCTGCGCACCGGCCAGTTCGTCGAGGTCGAAGGCAGCGCACAGGCACTGCGGGTGTTCGGCCTGCTCAACTTCAACTCGATTGGCCGGCGCCTGCGTCTGGACTTTTCCGACCTGTTTGACAAGGGCCTGGCCTATGACCGGGTCAAGGGCTTGCTGGTGGCCAGCAGTGGCGTGTACGTGACCCGCGAACCGATTACCGTGACCGGCCCGTCGAGCAACTTCGAGCTCGACGGCACGCTGGACATGGTCAGGGACCGGGTCGATGCTGACTTGCAGGTGAGCCTGCCGGTGACCAACAACCTGCCGCTGGCGGCGTTGATCGTCGGCGCGCCGGCGGTGGGCGGTGCGCTGTTCCTGGTCGATCGGCTGATCGGTGACCGCGTGTCACGCTTTGCCAGCGTGCACTACCGTGTCGAAGGGCCGTGGAAAGAGCCTAGAATCACATTTGTGAAACCTTTCGAGAAATCCCGCTAGGAGTACCCATGAAGGCAGCGGTAATCCAGATGGTCAGCCAGGACGACGTGCAGACCAACCTGCAGCGTGCCGGCGCCCTGTTGGAGCAGGCCGCGCTGGGCGGCGCACGGCTGGCGGTGTTGCCGGAAAACTTTGCCGCCATGGGGCGCAAGGACGCGGCTGCCATCGGTCGTGCCGAAGCCTTGGGGGAAGGGCCCATTCTGCCGTGGTTGAAACGCACCGCCCGCGACCTCAAGTTATGGATTGTTGCCGGTACTTTGCCCTTGCCACCGTTCGGCCAGCCCGATGCCAAGGCCCATGCGTGCTCGCTGCTGGTCGATGAACACGGCGAGGTGGCGGCAAGGTATGACAAGCTGCACTTGTTTGATGTGGACGTGGCCGACAACCGGGGCCGTTACCGCGAGTCGGATGACTACGCACAGGGTGCTCAGGTGGTGGTGGCTGATACGCCGGTCGGTCGGCTGGGGCTGAGCGTGTGTTACGACCTGCGCTTTCCCGAACTTTACAGCGCGCTGCGCGCGGCCGGCGCGGAGCTGATCACCGCACCGGCAGCTTTTACTGCAGTGACCGGCGCAGCACATTGGGAGGTGCTGGTGCGTGCCAGGGCCATCGAAACCCAGTGTTACCTGCTGGCTGCGGCACAGGGCGGTGCCCACCCTGGCCCACGGGAAACCCATGGCCATGCGGCGATCGTCGACCCTTGGGGGCGCATTCTCGCAGAACAGGCGCAAGGTGAAGCGGTACTGCTTGCCGAGCGCGACATTGAAGAACAAGCGTCCATTCGGACGCGCATGCCGGTGGTATCGCACCGGCGCTTTTTTTCGCAGGGCGCGTTGCGGCCTGCGCATACCTCGGAGTGACTATGAGCCAGATGTTATCCACCGTCAGTGAGCAGCTCCTGGCCCCAGGCGGCTTGACCCTGGACAGCCTGCAGAGCGTGCTGGGTGAGTTGGCTGGCCCCGGCATCGATGCCGCCGACCTGTATTTCCAGGGCCAGATCTCGGAAACCTGGGCGCTGGAAGACGGCATCGTCAAAGAGGGCAGCTTCAACCTCGACCAGGGTGTGGGCGTGCGTGCCCAGTCCGGCGAAAAAACCGGCTTCGCCTACAGCAACGCGATCAACCTCGAAGCGCTGACCTCGGCAGCCCGTGCCGCCCGTTCGATTTCCCGTGCCGGGCAAAACGGCACGGTGCAAGCCTTCCGCAGCCAGGAGGTGGCCGCCCTGTATACCGCGGACAACCCGCTGGACGTGCTCAGCCGTGCCGAAAAGGTCGAGCTGCTTAAGCGTGTCGATGCCGCCACCCGTGCCCTGGACCCGCGCATTCAGCAAGTCAGCGTGAGCATGGCCGGGGTCTGGGAACGCATTCTGATTGCCGCGGCCGATGGCAGCCTGGCCGCCGACGTACGCCCGCTGGTGCGCTTCAATGTCAGCGTCATCGTCGAGCAGAATGGCCGTCGCGAGCGTGGCGGGCAGGGCGGTGGCGGGCGTACCGATTACCGCTACTTCACCGAAGAGCGGGTGATGGGCTATGCCCGCGAGGCCCTGCGCCAGGCCCTGGTGAATCTGGAAGCGATTCCGGCACCGGCCGGTACCTTGCCGGTTGTGCTGGGCTCGGGCTGGTCGGGCGTGCTGTTGCACGAAGCGGTCGGCCATGGCCTGGAAGGCGACTTCAATCGCAAAGGCAGTTCGGCGTTCAGTGGCCGCATTGGCGAGAAAGTGGCGTCGAGCCTGTGCACCATCGTCGACGATGGCACCCTCGAAGGCCGCCGCGGCTCGTTGAGCGTAGACGACGAAGGTACCCCGACCGAGTGCACCACGCTGATCGAGAATGGCGTGCTCAAGGGTTACATGCAGGACAAGCTGAACGCGCGCCTGATGGGCATGGCCGTGACCGGCAACGGCCGCCGTGAATCCTACGCGCACCTGCCGATGCCTCGCATGACCAACACCTACATGCGAGCCGGCGAAAGCGACCCACAGGAGATCATCGCTTCGGTGAAGAAGGGTATCTACTGCGCCAACCTCGGTGGTGGGCAGGTGGATATCACCAGCGGCAAGTTCGTGTTCTCCACCAGTGAGGCCTACCTGATCGAAGACGGCAAGATTACCGCGCCAGTGAAGGGTGCAACCCTGATCGGCAATGGTCCCGAGGCGATGAGCCGGGTTTCGATGGTCGGTAACGACCTGGCACTGGACAGCGGGGTAGGAACGTGCGGAAAGGACGGGCAGTCGGTACCGGTCGGGGTGGGGCAGCCTACCTTGAAACTGGATGCGATCACCGTGGGCGGTACCGGGGCTTGATGGCTTCGGGAGCCATTGTGGGAGCGGGCACGCCCGCTCCCACAAGGCCCCAGTCCGTCAGCGCAACCCGCGCTGCAACTCGTCGAGGTCGCGGATGTACTTGAACACCTTGCGCGCGGCGGCAGGCGGCTTGTTCCGCGCCTTCTCGTGCTGGGCATGGCGCACCAGCGAGCGCAGCTGCTGGCGGTCGGTGTCGGGATACTCGTTGACGAAGCGCTCGAGGTCTTCGTCGTTACCGTCGATCAACCGGTCACGCCAGCGCTCCAGGCTGTGGAAACGTTCGTTGTACTGGCGAGTCGAGCTGTCCATCTGTTCGAGCAAGGCATGGATGGCATCGAGGTCTTGCACGCGCATGAGCTTGCCGACGAACGACATGTGGCGTTTACGGGCGCCATGAGCGGTGTGCTTGCTGGCCTCGGCCAGTGCCTTGCGCAGCTCGTCGGTCAAAGGCAGGCGCGCCAAGGTATCGGCCTTGAGCGTGGTAAGCCGCTCGCCGAGTTCGACCAGCGCATGCAGTTCGCGCTTGATCTGGGTTTTGCTTTTTTCGCCGTCGAAGGCGTCGTCGTTTGAATCAACCATGGTGGCAGTCCGCTAGAAATCGCCGCCATGATAACCAGTCGGGGGCCGCTTGTCCGGCCCGGTCGTAGAATGACCCCAAGCCGAACGCAGAATTTGAGTGGAGAGAACCATGAGTGCAGTCCAGAGCGTAGGTCCGAAAGACCTGCCAGCATTGCAGGAACAGGTCGAGGCGATCATCGCCGAGGCGCGTCGTCAGGGGGCCAGTGCCTGCGAAGTGGCGGTGTCGCTGGAGCAAGGGCTGTCCACCACCGTACGCCAGCGTGAGGTCGAAACGGTCGAGTTCAACCGCGACCAGGGCTTTGGTATCACCCTTTATGTTGGCCAGCGCAAAGGTTCGGCCAGCACCTCGGCCAGTGGACCGGAGGCGATTCGCGAGACCGTCGCCGCAGCGTTGGCAATTGCCAGGCATACCTCCGAGGATGAATGCTCGGGCTTGGCCGACGCAGCGCTGATGGCGCGTGAAATCCCGGATCTGGACCTGTACCACGACTGGGATATCGAGCCCGAGAAGGCCATCGAAATGGCCCTGGCCTGCGAGGCGGCGGCGTTCGACGCCGACCCGCGCATCCTCAACGCCGATGGCACCACCCTCAATACCCACCAGGGCTGCCGCGTGTATGGCAACAGCCATGGGTTCATCGGTGGTTACGCCTCGACCCGGCACAGCCTGAGCTGCGTGATGATTGCCGAAGGCGACGGGCAGATGCAGCGTGACTACTGGTACGACGTGAACCGCCAGGGCAACCTGCTGGCCGACCCGAGCAGCATCGGCCTGCGCGCTGCCCAGCGTGCCGCCAGCCGCCTTGGCGCCCGGCCGGTGCCGACTTGCGAGGTACCGGTGCTGTTCTCGGCCGAATTGGCCGGAGGCCTGTTCGGCAGCTTCCTGTCGGCCATTTCCGGCGGCAACCTGTACCGCAAGTCGTCGTTCCTGGAGGGTACCATTGGCCAGCGCCTGTTCCCTTCCTGGCTGACCCTCGACGAACGCCCGCATATTCCGCGCGCGTTGGGCAGCGCCGCCTTCGACGGTGATGGCCTGGCCACCTATGCCAAACCGTTTGTCGACAAAGGCGAGCTGGTGTCGTACTTGCTGGGTACCTATTCGGGGCGCAAGCTGGGTTTGCCGAGTACGGCCAATTCCGGTGGCGTGCACAACCTGTTCGTCAGCCACGGTGTCGAAGATCAGGCCGCGCTGATTCGCCGTATGGGGCGCGGGCTGCTGGTGACCGAACTGATGGGGCATGGCTTGAACATGGTGACGGGGGACTATTCCCGTGGTGCGGCGGGGTTCTGGGTCGAGAATGGCGAGATTCAGCATGCCGTACAGGAAGTCACCATCGCCGGAAACATGAAGGACATGTTCCAGCAGATTGTCGCGATCGGTAGCGATCTTGAAACCCGTAGCAACATTCATACGGGCTCGGTGCTGATCGAGCGGATGACCGTTGCTGGTAGCTGATCTTTAGCCTGCGCCGGCCCTAGCGCGGATCCATCACCTACACGATATTAGACGCACATCGGGGCGAGGACATAGGCCGTTGTAGGAGCGGGTTCACCCGCGAAGAGGCCGGCACAGCCCTACACCTTTCCCTGCAAATCCGAAGACCCGGCCCTCGCGCCGGGTTTTTATTTCATCACCTTCTCCTTGAAGTGATTCTGTTTATCATTTAATAATGAATATCATTATCCAGTAACCCGGCGATGATGTTCATGAAATCCGTCCTCCGCGAACTGCCCTACCTGGAAAACTGGCGCTGGCTCAGCCGGCGCATTCGCTGTGCGCTCGACCCCGACGAGCCGCGCCTGATCGAGCATTACCTGGCCGAAGGCCGCTATCTGGTGTGCTGCACCGAAACCTCGCCATGGACGGTGGCGCTGACAGCGTTTCGTCTGCTGCTGGATACCGCCTGCGATCGCATGCTCCCCTGGCATTGGCGTTGCCTGTGCCTGGATCAGGCGTGGCGCCCTCTGCTGGACCTGCGCAACCTCGACCGCCAGGAACAGAACCAACGCTGGCAACCCTATGCCCTGCAGTTGGCCAATTGCCGTCTGCTGCCTTCGATTTCTCCCGATGAACTGATGCAAGGATTTGATGATGAGTGATACCCGTATCGAGCGTGACAGCATGGGTGAGCTGCAGGTGCCGGCCCAGGCCCTCTACGGCGCCCAGACCCAGCGCGCGGTCGACAACTTCCCGATCAGCGGCCAGCGTATGCCGGCCCAGTTCATTCGTGCCTTGTTGCTGGCCAAGGCCGCTGCGGCCAAGGCCAACGTCGAACTGGAGCAACTGTCTGCCGGGCAGGGCCAGGCTATCGTCAAGGCTGTCGAGCAACTGCTGGCCGAGGACTTCATCCAGCACTTCCCGGTGGATGTGTTCCAGACAGGTTCTGGCACCAGTTCGAACATGAACGCCAATGAGGTGATCGCCACCTTGGCTACCCATGTACTGGGTGAGGCGGTCAATGCCAATGACCATGTCAACTGTGGCCAGAGCAGCAATGACATCATTCCAACCACCATCCACGTCAGCGCCGCGCTGGCCCTGCACGAGCAGTTGCTGCCAGCCCTGGCGCACCTGGTACAGGTGATCGAGGTCAAGTCGGCACAAGTACATCAATACGTGAAGACCGGTCGTACTCACCTGATGGACGCGATGCCCGTGCGCATGAGCCAGGTGCTGGATGGCTGGGCTGCGCAGATCAATGCTGCCAAGGCGCACATCGAAGGGATACTGCCGCACTTGCAGGCGCTGGCCCAGGGCGGAACCGCAGTGGGTACCGGCATCAATGCCCATCCGCAGTTCGCTGTCGGTTTCGCTCGCCAGCTCAGTGGCCTGACCAAGGTCGAGTTCACGCCCGGCCAGAACCTGTTCGCCCTGATCGGCTCGCAAGACACTGCCGTGGCTTTGTCGGGCCAGCTCAAGACCACCGCTGTGGCGTTGATGAAAATCGCCAACGATCTGCGCTGGATGAACTCCGGCCCGCTGGCCGGTCTGGGCGAAATCGAGCTGCAAGCTCTGCAGCCGGGCTCTTCGATCATGCCAGGCAAGGTCAACCCGGTGATCCCGGAGGCCACTGCCATGGTCGCCGCCCAAGTGATTGGCAACGACGCGACCATCGCCGTCGCAGGCCAAGCCGGTAACTTCGAGCTGAACGTGATGCTGCCGGTGATCGCCCGCAACCTGCTGGAAAGCATCGAGCTGATGGCCAATGTCAGCCGCTTGCTGGCCGACAAAGCCATCGCCAGCTTCAAGGTCAACGAAGACAAACTCAAGGAAGCCCTAGCCCGCAACCCGATTCTGGTCACGGCGTTGAATCCGATCATCGGCTACCTCAAGGCCGCCGAAATCGCCAAGACCGCCTACAAGCAGGGTCGTCCAATCATCGATGTGGCGCTGGAGCACACCGACCTGTCCCGCGACCAGCTTGAAGCGCTGCTGGACCCGGAAAAACTCACCGCCGGCGGTATCTGACACGGCGTCACCGCCCAGGAGACAACCATGCAGCACTGGAAACGCACCACGGAAACCGCCAACCGCCTATTCGAACAAGGCGAACTGGTGGACGCCCGGGAACACTACCTGCAAGCCTTGGCGTTGGCCCAGGTGCTGTTCGAGCGCTGGCATGACGTGGACGAAGCGGTGGCTGCATTCGTCATCGCCCACCACAACCTGGCTGACCTGCACCTGCGCCTTGACCAGCCGCATGAAAGCGCCGACTACCTGTGCGCTGCTCACCAGCGACTGCTGCAGGCCTGCCAGGAAGCGCGCCTGCCTCAGGGGCTGCGTGATGCAGCCTTGCGCCACAGTGCGCGCACTTACACCGAGCTGCTGAGTTTCATTGCCGAGTATGGCCAGTACCCGCGTACCGAGCGCTTGCTCAACCGCCACAGCGCCGGGGCCAGCGAGCTCGCTGCCCTGCCGGATGTGGCACCCAGAAACCATGCCTACGGAATTCACTGACATGCCCCATACCTTGCCTGCATTGCCATACGCCTACGATGCGCTGGAACCACACATTGATGCCCAGACAATGGAAATCCACCACACCAAGCATCACCAGACCTACGTGAACGGCCTCAACGCTGCCCTCGAAGGTACCGAGTGGGCCGAATGGCCGGTGGAAAAACTGGTCGCTGCCGTCAAGCAGCTGCCGGAAAACCTGCGTGGCGCCGTGACCAACCACGGCGGTGGTCACGCCAACCACAGCCTGTTCTGGACTGTCATGTCGCCTCAGGGCGGTGGCGAGCCTGTGGGCCAGCTGGCGCAAGCCGTCACTGCACAACTTGGCGGCTTCGAGGCTTTCAAGGAGGCTTTCACCAAAGCCGCGTTGACCCGCTTCGGCAGCGGTTGGGCCTGGCTCAGCGTGACGCCGCAAAAAACCTTGATGGTGGAGAGTAGCGGCAACCAGGACAGCCCGCTGATGTACGGCAATGCGCCGATCCTGGGCCTGGACGTGTGGGAGCACGCGTACTACCTCAAGTACCAGAACCGTCGTCCGGAATACATCGGTGCCTTCTACAACGTCATTGACTGGGTGGAAGTTGAACGTCGTTACCTTGAAGCCCTGAAGTGAGTCGGACCGGTATGCGCTCTGAGGTGATGTCTGTCAGCAGTGTGCGCCTGTTCCGCCTGGCGCTTGGGACTTTGCTTTTGCTGGCTGGCGCCGCGTTATTGGTGGCGCGCGGCCTCGCCTGGCTAGATCTCGACCCGCGCATACTGCGCGCCCTGGAGGGCGGTGCTTTATGCGCACTGGGTACGGCACTGGGCGCAGTACCGGTACTGGTCATTCGCAATATGCCGGTGGCGCTGGCGGATACGCTGTTGGGCTTCGGTGCTGGCGTGATGCTGGCGGCCACCGCGTTTTCCCTGATCATGCCGGGCCTGGCGGCGGCTCAGTCTATTGGTTTCAGCCCTTGGGGGGCAGGTGGCCTGGTCAGCTTTGGCCTGATGTTCGGGGCGTTGTGCCTGTTCCTGGTCGACCTCAAGGTATCCTGGGCTTCGCCGGAAGCGCTGGTGGGCACGGCAAACCAGCCGGTGATTGCAGCGCGCATCTGGCTTTTCGTGATTGCCATCATTGCCCACAACATCCCCGAAGGTATGGCCATTGGTGTGTCGGCCGGGGGTGGAATGGCCGACGCCGACAGCCTGGCCATGGGCATTGCCTTGCAGGATGTGCCTGAGGGGCTGGTGATCGCGCTGGTGCTGGCAGGGGCGGGCATGCCGCGCTTCAAGGCCTTCCTGATCGGCGCAGCCTCAGGCTTGGTCGAGCCGCTGGCGGCGTTGATCTGTGCCTGGCTGGTGAATGTTGCCGAACTGCTGCTGCCGCTGGGGCTGGCCTGTGCAGCGGGGGCGATGTTGCTGGTGGTCACCCAGGAAATCATCCCCGAATCGCGCAGCAACGGCCATCATCGTCTGGCCAGCCTTGGGCTGTGTACAGGCTTCTGTCTGATGATGGTGATGGATACCGCGATGTCCTGACCTGGTGCAAGCGCAGGTTTGCGAGGCCTATTCGCCTTCGTCAAAGAAATTGTTGATCAGCTCGACCAGTGCGTCCATGGCGTCGCTGTCCTGCTCGCCCTCGGTATGCAGGTGCACCTGGGTGCCTTTGCCTGCGGCCAGCATCATCACCGCCATGATGCTCTTGCCATCCACCAGCTTGTCCGGGGCGCGACCCACCCGTACCTGGCAGGGGAAGCGGCCGGCCACACCAACGAACTTGGCTGCCGCCCGGGCATGCAGACCCAGCTTGTTGATGATGGTGATTTCGCGGGCGGGCATCTGGGGCGGATCCTTGGGCTAGAGGTCGCGATGGCGGACCTGGACGTTTTTCAGGGTTTGCTGCAGCTGTCGACCAAGGCGCTCGGTGATGTACACCGAACGGTGATGTCCGCCAGTGCAGCCGATGGCAATGGTTACGTAGGCGCGGTTGCTGGCAGCGAAGCGGGGCAACCATTTGAGCAGGTAGCTGGAGATGTCGTTGTACATGTCTTCGACATCCGGTTGTGCGGCCAGGTAGTCGATCACGGGTTGATCGAGGCCCGAGTGCTCACGCAGTTCCGGTTTCCAGTAGGGATTGGGCAGGCAGCGCACGTCAAAAACCAGGTCGGCGTCGACCGGCATGCCCCGCTTGAAGCCGAACGACTCGACCAGAAACGCTGTGCCAGGCTCGGGCTGGTTGAGCAGGCGCAGTTTGATCGAGTCACGCAACTGGTACAGGTTCAGGTTGGTGGTGTCGATCTTCAGGTCGGCCAGGTCGGCAATGGGGCCCAACAAATCGCTTTCCACGCGGATCGCTTCCGCGAGCGAGCGGTTGGCGTTGGTCAGGGGGTGCCGCCTGCGGGTTTCCGAGAAACGCTTGAGAAGGACCTCTTCATCGGCATCCAGGTACAACACATCGCACTGGATGTGCCGTGCGCGGGCTTCTTCGAGCAGCTCGGGAAAGCGCATCAGGTGGCTGGGCAGGTTGCGCGCGTCGATCGAAACCGCCACCTTGGGCTGCAGCAATTCGGTGTTGATCAGTGCATTTTCCGCCAACTGCGGCAGTAGCCCGGCGGGCAGATTGTCGATGCAATAGAAACCGCTGTCTTCCAGGACATCGAGGGCGGTGCTCTTGCCGGAGCCGGACCGGCCGCTGACGATGATCAGGCGCATGTTCAGTGCTCGTTCTGTACGTCCAGGACAACCTGGAACAGGGCCTCGTTGCTGGTGGCCGCACGCAGTCGATCACGGACCTCCTTGCGATCGAGCATGCTGGCGATCTGACGCAGAAGTTCAAGGTGGGCATCGGTGGCCGCTTCGGGCACCAGCAGCACAAACAGCAGGTCCACCGGCGCGCCATCGATGGCGTCGTAATCGATAGGCGCTTCCAGGTGCAGCAGGGCGCTGACTGGCGCGGAGCATCCTTCAAGCCGGCAGTGCGGGATGGCGATGCCGTTGCCGAAACCGGTAGAGCCGAGCTTTTCCCGGGCTACCAGTTTTTCGAAGACGTCCTGCATCTCCAGTTCTGGCACTTGGTCGGCGATGACAGTGGCGACCTTTTCCAGGGCGCGCTTCTTGCTGCCGCCCGGCACGTTCACGAGGGAACGGCCGGGGGTCAGGATGGTTTCAAGTCGGATCATGGATGAGGGGGATCAGCGGGCAGCTGCACCTTGCAGCAGGCTTTGCTGTTTTTCCTTGTGTTTTTTCAGTTGGCGGTCGAGCTTGTCGGCCAGGGCGTCGATCGCTGCATACATGTCTTCGTGTTCGGCGTTGGCTACCACTTCGCCGCCGGGAATCTGCAGGGTCGCCTCGACCTTCTGCTGAAGCTTCTCGACTTTCATGATTACCTGCACGTTGGTGATCTTGTCGAAGTGACTCTCCACGCGGGCGAGCTTTTCAAGCACGTAATCGCGCAGTGGCTGGGTGACTTCTACATGCTGTCCACTGATATTGACTTGCATACAGCTTCTCCTTTGTTGCCCGTGCATAAAGAGGCAGGTCTTGCACCTGCCACGAAAACGCTGTGGCACATCTCAGGGGCTACATCAGTCGCTTGCGTTCGCTCGACGGTGCGATGCCGAGGGACTCGCGGTACTTGGCGACGGTGCGACGGGCTACCTGGATGCCTTGTGCCTCCAGTAAACCAGCGATCTTGCTGTCACTCAATGGCTTTTTCTGATTTTCCGCCGCAACCAGTTTCTTGATGATCGCGCGGATCGCCGTGGACGAGCATTCTCCGCCTTCGGAGGTGCTGACATGGCTGGAGAAAAAGTATTTCAGTTCGTAGATGCCACGCGGGGTGTGCATGTATTTCTGCGTGGTAACCCGCGAAATGGTCGATTCGTGCATGCCTACGGCTTCGGCAATGTCATGCAGTACCAACGGCTTCATCGCTTCGTCGCCGTGGTCGAGGAAGCCGCGCTGGTGCTCGACGATCTGCGTGGCAACCTTCATCAGGGTTTCGTTACGGCTTTGCAGGCTCTTGATGAACCAGCGCGCTTCCTGCAGCTGGTTGCGCATGAAGGTGTTGTCGGCGCTGGTGTCGGCACGGCGCACGAAGCCGGCGTATTGTGGGTTGACGCGCAGGCGTGGGATGGCTTCCTGGTTCAGTTCTACCAGCCAACGGTCGCTGTCCTTGCGCACGATGACGTCGGGCACCACGTACTCGGGCTCGCTGGACTCGATCTGCGAACCAGGGCGCGGGTTAAGGCTTTGCACCAGTTCGATGACCTGGCGCAGCTCGTCTTCCTTGATTTTCATCCGCCGCATCAGCTGGCTGTAGTCACGGCTGCCGAGCAGGTCGATGAAATCGGTGACCAGGCGCTTGGCTTCGGTCATCCACGGGGTTGTAGCGGGCAGTTGGCGCAGTTGCAGCAACAGGCATTCGCCGAGATTGCGGGCGCCGACGCCAGCCGGCTCGAACTGCTGGATGCGGTGCAGTACGGCTTCGACCTCGTCCAGTTCGATATCCAGCTCGGGGTCGAAACCGGCGCAGATTTCTTCGAGTGTGTCTTCCAGGTAGCCCTGGCCGTTGATGCTGTCGATCAGGGTCACGGCAATCAAGCGGTCGGTGTCGGACATCGGCGCCAGGTTCAACTGCCACAGCAGGTGGCTTTGCAGGCTTTCGCCGGCCGATGTGCGCGTGGTGAAGTCCCATTCGTCGTCATCGTTGCTCGGCAGGCTGCTGGCGCTGGTCTGGTAGATGTCTTCCCAGGCGGTATCGACCGGGAGCTCGTTGGGGATGCGCTCGCTCCACTCTCCGTCTTCCAGGTTGTCGGCGCTGACGGTGCTTTCCTGGAAACTGTTGTCCTGAACTTCGGCGGCCGGCTTGTTCTCGGCGTTGTCGGCCATCGGGTCGCTGTTGTCGAAGTCTTCGCCGTCTTCCTGACGTTCGAGCATCGGGTTCGACTCCAGCGCTTCCTGGATTTCCTGTTGGAGGTCCAGGGTAGAGAGCTGGAGCAGGCGGATGGCCTGTTGCAACTGAGGTGTCATCGTCAGTTGCTGGCCCATTTTTAGGACGAGCGATGGTTTCATGGCAGGGGCTTAATACCTTGTTCGCCGGCGCGCATGCGCCATCCACTACACGAGGGCGCCGGAGCGCCAGATCAAGCAAGTTTTATGCCTTAAATTGTAGCGTTTGCCTAGAGTACCGTAACAACTTTACCCGCAGTTTCAGGGCTGTTTGCCAGTACTTCAGGCACGTGCCGGGTCAGAGGCGGAACTCGTGACCCAAGTAAACTTCTTTGACCAGGTCGTTTGCCAAGATGGTTTCAGCGTCGCCTTCGGCGATCAGTCGGCCATCGTTGACGATATAAGCGGTTTCGCAGATATCCAGGGTTTCACGCACGTTGTGGTCGGTAATCAGTACGCCGATACCTTTGGCCTTGAGGTGGTGGATGATCTGCTTGATGTCGCCGACCGAAATCGGGTCGACACCGGCGAACGGTTCGTCCAGCAGGATGAACTTGGGTGCGGTTGCCAGGGCGCGCGCAATTTCGACGCGGCGGCGTTCACCACCGGACAGGCTCATGCCGAGGTTGTCCCGGATGTGGCTGATGTGGAACTCCTGCAGCAGGCTTTCCAGCTCTTTGCGGCGGCCGTCCCGGTCGAGGTCCTTGCGGGTCTCGAGGATGGCCATGATGTTGTCGGCGACCGACAGCTTGCGGAAGATCGAGGCTTCCTGCGGCAGGTAGCCGATTCCGGCGCGGGCGCGGCCGTGCATGGGCTGGTGGCTGACATCGAGGTTGTCGATCAGTACGCGGCCCTGTTCGGCCTGGACCAGCCCGACAATCATGTAGAAGCAAGTGGTCTTGCCGGCGCCGTTGGGGCCGAGCAGGCCGACGATCTGGCCGCTGTCGATAGACAGGCTGACATCACGTACTACCTGCCGCCCCTTGTAGCTCTTTGCCAGGTGCTGGGCTTTGAGGGTTGCCATTTACTCGGCCTTCTTCTTGGGCTGGATCACCATGTCGATGCGCTGACGGGGTGTTGTCACATTGCCACCGCGACCGGCGGTCGCCACCTGGGTCTGGGTGTTGTAGACGATCTTTTCGCCTTCGGTGGTATTGCCTTCGCTCTCGACCTTGGCGCGGTCGGTGAGAATGACCAAGTCCTTCTGCGACTGGTACTGGATGGTTACGCCCCAGCCTTTCATCTTGTCCGGCTTGGCTGCGCTCTGCTGCTGCTCGAAGTAGGCCAGGTTGCCCACCGAGGTCACTACGTCGATATCGCCAGAGGCGGAGCGGGTAATGGTCACGGTGTTGCCTTTGATCATCATAGAACCCTGAGTGATGATCACGTCGCCGGTGTAAGTGGCCACGCCTTGCTTGTCATCCAGGTGAGCGTTGTCGGCCTGGATGCGGATAGGCTGGTCACGGTCGTTCGGCAGGGCGAGGGCGCTCGCGCTTCCCAGTGCTGCGCTCAGGCTGAGCAAAAGGGGGAGGGTTTTAACGAGCCTCATACTGTCCTCTTACGTTAGAGAGCAAGTCCATCTTGCCTTCTTTCAAATACGCTTTCATGCCTTTGCCCGTAGTGGTGCCTCCGGCGCCGTCGATTCTAACGGCTTGCTCGGTCTGCGCATATTGCTTCTGCGGGAACACGGTCATGCGTGAGCTGGTGATGATGGTTTCACGCTGCTTTTCATCGGTGCGGGCAATCCGCACCTTGTCGATCAGTTCGACCTCGGTACCGTCAGGATTGACCTCGGCGCGCGTGCTCTGCACATGCCACGGGTACTCGGTGCCGCGGTACAGGTGCAGGTCCGGTGTGGTCACCTGGGTGATTTCGCTGGTCTTGAGGTGTTCGATCCTGTCGGCGGTCATTTCGTATTGCAGCTTGCCGTCGGGCAGGAACTGCACGCTGTGGGCGTTGATCGCGTAGTAATCGATGGCGCTTTCGTCGACCTGGGCCACGGGCTTGTCGAGGAAGCTCTCCGGGCTGACATTCCAGTAGCCAATGGCTACCAACAGGGCGGCTATCGCCCCGAGCAGCGCAATGTTTCGGGCTTTCTTGCTGAGCATGGGCAGCCTTACAGGTAGTTGGCGTTGGCAGCGTCCAGGGTGCCCTGGGCCTGCATGATCATTTCGCAGAATTCACGGGCCGCGCCTTCGCCGCCACGTGCCTGGGTCACGCCGTGGGCGTGCTGGCGTACGAACGGTGCGGCGTTGGCTACGGCCATGCCCAGAGCCACCCGGCGAATCACCGGCAGGTCGGGCAGGTCGTCGCCCAGGTAAGCCACTTGATCATAGCTTAGGCCCAGTTCGGCGAGCAGGCCGTCAAGCACCACCAATTTGTCCTCCCGGCCTTGGTAGAGGTGCGGGATACCGAGGTTCCTGGCCCGGCGTTCGACCACGGGGGTCTTGCGCCCGCTGATGATCGCGGTGGTCACGCCCGAGGCCATGAGCATCTTGATGCCCTGGCCGTCGAGGGTATTGAACGTCTTGAATTCGCTGCCATCCTCGAGGAAGTACAGGCGGCCGTCGGTGAGCACGCCGTCCACGTCGAACACTGCCAGCTTGATGCCTTTGCCGCGTTGCATGAGGTCCTGGTTCATTCCATCGCTCCTTTACATTACGCCGGCGCGCAGCAGGTCATGCATGTTCAGGGCGCCGGTCGGGCGGTCTTCACGGTCCACCACCACCAGGGCGTTGATCTTGTGGTCTTCCATTATCTTCAGGGCTTCGGCGGCGAGCATGTCGGCACGCGCAGTCTTGCCATGAACGGTCATGACCTGGTCGATCAGGGTGGTGTGCACATCGATATTGCGGTCCAGGCTGCGGCGCAGGTCACCGTCGGTGAAGATCCCGGCCAGTTTGCCATCGGCTTCGACGATCACGGTCATGCCCAAACCTTTGTGGGACATTTCCAGCAGCGCGTCCTTGAGCAGGGTGCCGCGTGGAACTTGAGGCAGATCGTCGCCGGCGTGCATCACGTTCTCGACCTTCAGCAGCAGGCGGCGGCCCAGCGCGCCTCCCGGGTGCGAGAAGGCGAAGTCCTCGGCGGTGAAGCCGCGGGCTTCGAGCAAGGCGATGGCCAAGGCGTCGCCCAGTACCAGCGCTGCCGTGGTGGAGGAGGTGGGGGCCAGGTTCAGCGGGCAGGCCTCTTGTTCGACACGTGCGTCAAGGTTGACCTCGGCGGCCTGGGCCAGCGGCGAGTCCGGGTTGCCGGTCAGGCTGATCAGCTTGATGCCAAGGCGCTTGATGAACGGCAGCAGGGTGACGATTTCGGCGGTGCTGCCGGAGTTCGACAGCGCAAGGATGACATCATCACGGGTGATCATGCCCATGTCGCCATGGCTGGCTTCGGCCGGATGCACGAAAAACGCCGGTGTGCCGGTGCTGGCCAGGGTCGCGGCGATCTTGTTGCCGATGTGCCCGGACTTGCCCATGCCGACCACGACGACCCGGCCCTTGCTGGCCAGAATCAGTTTGCAGGCTTTGACGAAATTGTCGTCGATGCGCGCCAAAAGGGCCTCTACGGCCTCGAGTTCCAGGCGCAGAGTGCGTTGGGCGGATTGGATCAGCTCGCTGGATTGGCTCATGTCGAAAAAGCAATGCCTGATGAAAGGGCGACGATTATACGCGCAATGATGAAAACCCTCACCTCCTCGATTGTTGCAGTGAATACCACCAAAGCCTGTCTCGGGGCTGAACGACTGCTTGTCCGGCCTTGGGGCGGGGCTGTCAGCGGTGCTATAGTTCGCCGCTATTCGGCCTGTCAGGGGTGCGTGTGCCTTCCAGATGGAGGCCGGCGTCCATTAGGACGAGGCTGCATTAGCAAGGAGTCTAGATGAGTGTGGATAGCGCCTACGCGGTCGAGTTGAAGGGAGTAACCTTCAAACGTGGTTCGCGCAGCATTTTCAGCAACGTGGACATCAGCATCCCGCGCGGCAAGGTCACCGGCATCATGGGGCCATCTGGGTGCGGCAAGACCACGTTGCTCCGCCTGATGGGCGCACAGTTGCGCCCCGCGAGCGGTGAGGTATGGGTTGCCGGGCAGAACCTGCCGACGCTGTCGCGCAGCGACCTGTTCGACGCCCGCAAGCAGATGGGCGTACTGTTCCAGAGCGGCGCGTTGTTCACCGACCTCGATGTGTTCGAGAACGTCGCGTTCCCGCTGCGCGTGCATACTCAGCTGTCGGACGAAATGATCCGTGACATTGTGTTGATGAAGCTGCAGGCCGTGGGCCTGCGCGGTGCCATCGACCTGATGCCCGACGAGCTGTCCGGTGGCATGAAGCGCCGTGTGGCGCTGGCCCGGGCGATTGCCCTGGACCCGCAGATCCTCATGTACGACGAACCGTTCGTCGGCCAGGACCCGATCGCCATGGGGGTACTGGTGCGCCTGATTCGCCTGCTCAACGATGCCCTGGGCATCACCAGCATCGTGGTTTCCCATGACCTGGCAGAAACTGCCAGCATCGCCGACTACATCTACGTTGTAGGTGACGGCCAGGTGCTGGGCCAGGGGACGCCTGATGAGTTGATGGGTTCGGACAATCCACGGATCCGCCAATTCATGAAAGGCGACCCGGATGGCCCGGTTCCCTTCCACTTTCCCGCGCCTGACTACCGCGCCGACCTGCTGGGGGCGCGTTGATGCGCAGAAAATCCTTACTCGAACGTGTCCGCCTGCTGGGCCGCTCGGCAATCGACGTGCTGGCCGTGCTCGGGCGTTCGTGCCTGTTCCTGTTCCATGCGCTGGTCGGTCGCGGTGGTATTGGCGGCGGCTTCCAGTTGCTGACCAAGCAGTTGTACTCGGTGGGTGTGCTGTCGCTGGCGATCGTCGTCGTGTCCGGTGTGTTCATCGGCATGGTGCTGGCGCTGCAGGGCTACAGCATCCTGACCAAGTACGGCTCGGAGCAGGCGGTAGGGCAGATGGTCGCCCTGACCCTGCTGCGTGAACTTGGCCCGGTGGTAACGGCGTTGCTGTTCGCCGGGCGTGCCGGTTCCGCGCTGACCGCCGAAATCGGCAACATGAAGTCTACCGAGCAGTTGTCGAGCCTGGAAATGATCGGTGTCGACCCGCTCAAGTACATCGTTGCGCCACGCCTGTGGGCCGGTTTCATCTCGCTGCCGCTGTTGGCGCTGATCTTCAGCGTGGTCGGTATCTGGGGTGGCTCGTGGGTGGCGGTGGACTGGCTGGGTGTCTACGAGGGCTCGTTCTGGGCCAACATGCAGAACAGTGTTTCTTTCACTGACGACGTGCTCAACGGGCTGGTCAAGAGCCTGGTGTTTGCTTTCGTCTCGACCTGGATCGCCGTATTCCAGGGGTACGACTGTGAGCCCACCTCAGAAGGGATCAGTCGTGCAACCACCAAGACCGTGGTCTATGCCTCGTTGGCAGTGCTGGGTCTGGACTTTATTCTGACCGCCTTGATGTTTGGAGATTTCTGATGCAAAACCGCACCCTGGAAATCGGTGTCGGCCTGTTCCTCCTGGCCGGGATCCTGGCGCTGCTGCTGCTGGCCCTGCGTGTCAGCGGGCTGTCGGCCAGCCCGAGCAGCGATACCTATAAAGTTTATGCTTACTTCGACAATATCGCCGGTTTGACGGTCAGAGCTAAAGTGACCATGGCCGGTGTGACCATCGGCAAGGTCACCGCCATCGATCTGGACCGTGATTCCTACACCGGTCGGGTGACGTTGCAGCTGGACAAGTCGGTCGATAACCTGCCGACCGACTCCACTGCCTCGATCCTGACCGCCGGTTTGCTTGGTGAGAAGTACATCGGCATCAGCGTTGGCGGTGAAGACGACGTTCTCAAGGATGGTGCAACCATCCATGACACTCAGTCGGCACTGGTGCTGGAGGATCTGATTGGCAAGTTCCTGCTCAACTCTGTTGGCAAGGAACCGAAAGAAGCGCAACCGGCTAATTAAGGAGTACCCATGATTTCGATCCTGCGACGTGGCTTGCTGGTGCTGCTGGCGGCCTTCCCCCTGCTGGCCCTGGCTGTGCAGACACCGCACGAAGTGGTTCAAAGCACCACCAATGAACTGCTCGGTGACCTCAAGGCCAACAAGGAGCAGTACAAGTCCAACCCCAACGCCTTCTATGACTCGCTCAACCGCATTCTCGGCCCGGTGGTGGATGCTGACGGTATCTCGCGCAGCATCATGACCGTGAAATACTCCCGCAAGGCGACCCCGGAGCAGATGCAGCGCTTCCAGGAAAACTTCAAGCGCAGCCTGATGCAGTTCTATGGCAATGCCTTGCTCGAGTACAACAACCAGGGCATCACTGTCGACCCGGCTAAAGCCGATGACGGCAAGCGCGCCAGTGTCGGCATGAAGGTTACCGGCAACAACGGTGCCGTGTACCCCGTGCAGTACACCCTGGAGAACATTGGCGGCGAGTGGAAGGTGCGTAACGTGATCGTCAACGGCATCAACATCGGCAAGCTGTTCCGTGACCAGTTCGCCGATGCCATGCAGCGTAACGGCAATGACCTGGACAAGACCATCGACGGCTGGGCCGGCGAAGTGGCCAAGGCCAAGCAGGCTGCCGACAACTCGCCAGAGAAGAGCGTCAAATGAGTGAGGCCGCTGTAAGCATGGCAGAGCCGGGCGTGCTGCGTCTGGCTGGCGTGCTGGACTACCGCAGCGGCCCGGCCTTGCGCAAGCAAGGCAAGGTGCTGATCGATGGCTCGCGCGAGCCGCGACTGGTGCTTGATTGCTCGGCTGTCGAGAAGTCGTCGAGTGTCGGCTTGTCGCTGCTGCTTGCGTACATGCGGGATGCTCAGGCCACTGGCAAGGCGTGCGAAGTGCGTGGCATGCCTGACGACATGCGGGAAATTGCCGAGGTCTATGATCTCGATGAAGTGCTGGCAAGCTAGTGGCCAGGCACGGATGATGGCCCCTCGGTCAGCGAAGCCTTCGTTGGGCTTCGCAGGCGAGGGGCTTTTTTGTATGATGGCCGACCCGTGCGCATCGGGCGCCGATTGAGGTTGAGCATGCAGGCCGTAGAAGTTAAAAGCTTCCTTGAAGAGAAATTGCCGGGTTCCCGGGTCGAAGTTGAAGGCGAAGGCTGCAACTTCCAGTTGAACGTGATCAGCGACGAGTTGGCTGGCCTGAGTCCGGTCAAACGCCAGCAGGCGATCTATGCTCACCTGAATCCGTGGATCGCCAATGGCAGCATCCATGCGGTAACCATGAAATTTTTCAGCAGCGCAGCCTGGGCTGAGCGCACCTGAGCCAACTTGGCGGCGAGACTCCAATGGACAAACTGATTATTACTGGCGGCGCTCGCCTTGACGGCGAGATCCGCATTTCGGGCGCGAAGAACGCAGCCCTGCCGATTCTGGCAGCGACCCTGCTGGCCGATGGCCCGGTCACCGTGGGCAACCTGCCGCACCTGCACGACATCACCACCATGATCGAGCTGTTCGGGCGCATGGGCATCGAGCCTGTGATCGACGAAAAGCTGTCGGTGGAGATCGATCCACGCACCATCAAGACCCTGGTCGCGCCGTACGAGCTGGTCAAGACCATGCGCGCCTCGATCCTGGTGCTGGGCCCGATGGTTGCCCGTTTCGGCGAGGCCGAAGTGGCCCTGCCTGGCGGTTGCGCCATTGGTTCGCGCCCGGTCGATCTGCACATCCGTGGCCTTGAGGCCATGGGGGCGAAGATCGAAGTGGAAGGCGGCTACATCAAGGCCAAGGCGCCTGAAGGTGGCCTGCGCGGCGCGCACTTCTTCTTCGACACCGTCAGCGTGACCGGTACCGAGAACATCATGATGGCCGCTGCCTTGGCCAAGGGCCGCAGCGTGTTGCAGAACGCCGCGCGTGAGCCTGAAGTGGTCGACCTGGCCAACTTCATCAACGCCATGGGCGGGAACATTCAGGGCGCAGGCACCGACACCATCACCATCGATGGTGTCGAACGACTGGATTCGGCCAACTACCGCGTGATGCCGGACCGCATCGAGACCGGTACCTACCTGGTTGCCGCTGCCGTGACCGGTGGCCGCGTCAAGGTCAAGGACACCGACCCTACCATCCTTGAAGCCGTGCTTGAAAAGCTCAAGGAAGCGGGTGCCGACATCAACACCGGCGAAGACTGGATCGAACTGGACATGCATGGCAAGCGGCCGAAAGCCGTCAACCTGCGTACTGCCCCGTATCCGGCGTTCCCAACCGACATGCAGGCGCAGTTCATCTCGCTTAATGCCATTGCCGAAGGCACTGGCGCGGTAATCGAGACCATCTTCGAAAACCGCTTCATGCATGTTTACGAAATGCACCGCATGGGCGCGCAGATCCAGGTCGAAGGCAACACCGCCATCGTCACTGGCGTCAAGGCGCTGAAGGGTGCCCCGGTCATGGCCACCGACCTGCGTGCTTCCGCCAGCCTGGTGCTGTCGGCGCTGGTTGCCGAAGGCGATACCCTGATCGATCGCATCTACCACATCGACCGTGGTTACGAGTGCATCGAGGAAAAACTGCAGATGCTCGGCGCGAAAATCCGCCGCGTACCGGGCTAGTACCCCGCGGGTGCAAGGACGCACCTTTTGAATTGAATGCGGCCAGGTCGATGACCTGGCCGGCAGCAGCCGCTTAAGGACCGACGTTCCAATGTTGACCATCGCGCTTTCCAAAGGCCGTATTCTCGACGATACCTTGCCGTTGCTCGCCGAGGCCGGCATCGTGCCGACTGAAAACCCGGACAAGAGCCGCAAACTGATCATTCCTACCACGCAGGACGATGTGCGCCTGCTGATCGTGCGTGCCACCGACGTGCCGACCTATGTCGAGCATGGTGCTGCCGACCTGGGTGTGGCCGGCAAGGACGTGCTGATGGAGTACGGCGGCCAGGGCCTGTATGAGCCCCTGGACCTGCAGATTGCTCAATGCAAGCTGATGACCGCGGGCGTAGTCGGCGCAGCCGAGCCCAAGGGCCGCCTGCGTGTGGCCACCAAGTTCGTCAACGTAGCCAAGCGTTACTATGCCGAACAAGGTCGCCAGGTCGACATCATCAAGCTGTATGGCTCGATGGAGCTGGCGCCGCTGATCAACCTTGCCGACAAGATCATCGACGTGGTCGACACCGGCAACACCCTGCGTGCCAACGGCCTGGAACCCCAGGAACTGATCGCCACGATCAGCTCGCGCCTGGTGGTCAACAAAGCCTCCATGAAAATGCAGCACGCCCGTATCCAGAGCCTGATCGACACGCTGCGTCAAGCGGTCGAATCGCGACACCGCGGTTGACTCCTGCGCGCGACCTTCGCTGTCGCGCCCGTCTATCCGCGTCATAGCCATTTTTCTCGGGTGCCCGCGCGGATGGACTGGTAGCTTGGGATTGTGCGAAAAGTCGCCGAGCGGCGATCATGCAAGAACGAAAACAGGCGAGGAACGGCCGGGGTCGCGCCCGACTTTGCTGGTTGCAAATGAGCATTCCGAGCCTGTTTTTAACGTAGCATGATCGTCGCGCAGGCACTTTTCGCACAATCCCCTAGGGCGCCTGAGCATTCGCTAATATTACGAGGCCCTCGCCATGACCGTGTCCACTGCAATTGCCCGTCTCAACGCCGCTGATCCGGATTTCGCCCGACATCTGGATCATCTGCTGAGCTGGGAAAGTGTGTCCGATGACGCGGTCAATCAGCGCGTGCTCGACATCATCAAGGCCGTGCGTGAACGCGGTGATGCGGCGTTGGTGGAATTCACCCAGCGTTTCGATGGTGTTGACGCCAAGTCGATTGACGACCTGATCCTCAATCGCGCGCGCCTGGAACTGGCGCTGACCCGTATTACCCCGGTCCAGCGCGAGGCCCTGGAAAAGGCCGCCAACCGTGTGCGCATTTATCACGAGCGGCAGAAGCAGGATTCCTGGCAGTACACCGAGGCCGACGGCACCGTGCTCGGCCAGAAGGTCACCCCGCTGGACCGTGCTGGCCTGTATGTGCCGGGCGGCAAGGCGTCGTACCCGTCGTCGGTGCTGATGAACGCCATCCCGGCCAAGGTCGCGGGCGTGGCTGAAGTGGTGATGGTGGTACCGACCCCGCGTGGTGAGGTCAACGAGCTGGTGCTGGCGGCTGCCTGCATCGCCGGTGTCGACCGGGTGTTCACCGTCGGTGGTGCCCAGGCCGTGGCTGCGCTGGCCTACGGTACTGAAAGCGTGCCGCAGGTGGACAAGATCGTCGGCCCGGGCAACATCTACGTTGCCACCGCCAAACGCCACGTGTTCGGCCAGGTAGGCATTGACATGATCGCCGGCCCCTCGGAAATTCTCGTGGTGTGCGACGGTCAGACCGACCCGGACTGGATTGCCATGGACCTGTTCTCCCAGGCCGAGCACGACGAAGACGCCCAGGCCATCCTGGTCAGCCCGGATGCTGCTTTCCTCGATCGCGTGGCTGCCAGCATCGACAAGCTGATGCCGACCATGGAACGTGCCGATATCATCGAGAAGTCGATCAATGGCCGTGGTGCGCTGATCCAGGTACGTGACATGCAGCAGGCCATGGAAGTGGCCAACCGCATTGCACCGGAGCACCTGGAGCTGTCGGTGGCCGACCCTCAAGCCTGGCTGCCACACATTCGCCACGCTGGCGCGATCTTCATGGGCCGCCACACCAGCGAAGCGCTGGGCGATTACTGCGCTGGCCCTAACCACGTGCTGCCCACTTCAGGTACCGCGCGTTTTTCGTCGCCGCTGGGGGTGTATGACTTCCAGAAGCGTTCGTCGATCATCTTCTGCTCCGAACAGGGCGCGTCCGAACTGGGCCACACTGCCTCGGTCCTGGCCCGTGGCGAGTCGCTGACCGCCCACGCCCGCAGCGCTGAATACCGTATTTTGACCCAAGAGAAGGGGAACTGAGCATGAGTCGATTCTGGAGCCCCTTCGTCAAGGACCTGGTGCCTTACGTGCCGGGCGAGCAACCCAAGCTGGCCCGCCTGGTCAAGCTGAACACCAACGAAAACCCCTATGGCCCGTCGCCCAAGGCGCTGGAGGCCATGCGCGGCGAGCTGAACGATAACCTGCGCCTGTACCCGGACCCGAACGGTGACCGTCTCAAGCAAGCGGTGGCCGAGTACTACGGCGTGACCCCGGCGCAGGTGTTTGTCGGCAACGGTTCGGACGAGGTGCTGGCGCACATCTTCCACGGCCTGTTCCAGCACGATGCGCCGCTGCTGTTCCCGGACATCAGCTACAGCTTCTACCCGGTCTACTGTGGCCTGTACGGCATTGCCTTCGAACAGGTGGCGCTGGATGAGCAGTTCCAGATCCGCATTGAGGACTACAAAAAGCCCAACGCTGGCATCATCTTCCCCAACCCCAACGCGCCGACCGGTTGCCTGATGCCGTTGCAGGTGGTGGAGGAGTTGCTGCAGGCCAACCGTGATTCGGTGGTGGTGGTGGATGAGGCCTACATCGATTTCGGTGGTGAAACGGCGATCAGCCTGGTGGACCGCTACGATAACCTGCTGGTTACCCAGACGCTGTCGAAGTCGCGCTCGCTGGCGGGGCTGCGAGTTGGCCTGGCGGTGGGGCATCCGGACCTGATCGAGGCGTTGGAGCGGATCAAGAACAGCTTCAACTCCTATCCACTGGACCGTGCAGCTATCGTCGGCGCGGCGGTGGCGTTCGAAGACCGTGAGTACTTCGAGGAAACCTGCCGCAAGGTAATAGACAGCCGCGAGGTGTTGGTCGGTCAGCTGCAGGCCAAGGGCTTTGAGGTGCTGCCGTCGGCTGCCAACTTCATCTTCGCCCGCCACCCGCAGCAGGATGCCGGCGAGCTGGCGGCACGCTTGCGCGAGCAGGGCGTGATCGTGCGTCACTTCAAGCAGCCGCGTATTGCCCAGTTCCTGCGGATTACCATCGGTACGCCGGAAATGAACCAGGCGCTGCTGGATGCGTTGAGCTGACGT
>NZ_JAOCDI010000069.1:0-18840 GCF_029840855.1 Pseudomonas sp. GD03862 | reverse complement strand
CCTACAATCAGGAGGACCTGCGGGAAGAACTGGCGGCGCTGCTGGAAGCCGCCAAGGCCGAACCGTCGTCAGCGTCATCCTTCGCCCTGCCGGAAGCGCTTGCCAGGCAAGCCCATGTCGCTGCCAATGCCTTTGGGCGCATCAACACCCTGTACGAACAGATGCAGGCACAGAGCAGCACGGCCAGCATCGGCCTGTATGCCTGGTACGTCGCGCTGGGGCGGCAAGTGCTGCGCACCGCGACCCCCAACAGCATGGACCGCGCACTGCACCAGGGTTTGCGGCTGACCTTGTTCGCTTCGGTGCATGAAACGGCTGTCGATATTCGACTGAGTGAAGCTGCACGTAGCGGGCAGCCCATCAACCCACAACGCAGCGCAGGCCAGGTATCAAGGTACCTCGACCAGGCCTGGGCTGAAGGGTTGATGCAGGCCCGGAACAGTGACTTCTACAAAGTGCGTGTCTCCGGGCTGGTGTGCCTGCTGGAGGGGATGCTGATGGCCTTCAAAGCGCGCGAGCTGCCCGACAGTGATGCGCGCATCAAGACCGAACTCATGGCGGCCGCGATGACTACGGCTGCGGCGGGCTTCGAAGTTGGAGCCAGTTATGTGGACCAGGTGGTCGCGCGGTACGGCGCAAACAGTGTGACCGGAAAAGGGGCGGCCGTAACATTGGGGAGGTTGAAGCTGTGGGGCGCTAGCCTGGCGGGGATCGGGGGCGGAATGCTGGCATGGTGGGACTTTACTGACTGGCTTCAACATCTCCGAAGCGATCCAACCACGAAGCAGGGCAAGAGGAAATCGAGAATTTTGGCTACTGCTTACGCGCTCCGAGGAGTAGCTACCATAACGTTATCATTGGGTGAACTTGGAACCGCCATCGCCATCGCAAAGCCTTTATTCGATCACCTTGCAAACTCCAGCGCTAACAAAATAGTAAGACTTCTTAGTCAATCAATGTCAGGACTCGCAAAAAGACTGGGTACACAGGCAGCGAGGCTACTGCTCGTTCGTTTAGTTCTCGGCGCGTTCTGGATAGGGCTCGTTTTGACGGTGATCATTTACATCTTTGAAGATGACGCTTTGGAAAAGTGGTGCAAACGCAGCAGCTTCCGCGTGGGGAAAAATTCGGAGCCTTACAAAGAGCAAGAAGAATTGGTGGCACTACATGCCGCATTCAGCGAGGTTCTGTAATGTATTTGATTGAATGGGGGTTCTGGCAAATGGCAACCGAGTCAGAGACCGAACGAAAAGCGTACGAAGCTGAGTTAACACCTGCTGAGAAGCGTGCCGCCCAGGAATTTTACGAAGGGGATTTGGAAGAGGACATACACTTCCAAACTGTTAGCGAAAAACCCCACACACGCGGACCGATTTTCGCTTTCAACGAAACATTTATTGAAATGCGATGTGGTGGCTCAGAGGAAAAGCGCGGACTCATAACCATTGCAACGCTATGCGGAATCATGCCCATTATAGGTGTTACGACAATCTCCACATTGTATTTTCTCTGGGAAGACATAGCAGACCATGAGGCTCGATCACTTCTGATGGTGGCACTGACATTCATGATGGCACTCGTATCAGGTGCTACGATATTTTTTTACACAAAGTATGGAGTAAGCTTGACCCGACTGGAAATGCTGACCAGTCGGCATCTGCTCATTCGCTTCAATCGAATAACTCAACAGGTCCACCTCCACCGCCCCAGCTACTGTGGTGGCATCGTCACCTTCCCATGGAAAACGACCGGCAGCACGGGCATTCGCCCAGAAGATGATTCGCTAAGCGTTGGAGTACGACTTGGTCTAATCTGGCACCCCAGCCGCACCGGCCTGCCCCACATGGAAATGGCCCTGCTCGGCAAACAAGGCCAAGGCGGCAGCGAACTGCGTGATGAGTGGGAATTCATCCGCCGTTACATGGAAGAAGGCCCACACGCCGTCCCCCGCCCCCGCCTGAGCACCCAGCTACCCTCACCCATCCAGGCATTCAGCGCCCAGTTCGAAGGCCTTGGGCGTTTCTTCCGCAAGAGCAGCTGGCTGTTCAAGGTTGCGCTGCTGTTTGTCTGGCCCGCTTTCGTCATCATCGGCACCGGCCACTGGCTCAGCCTGCTGCTGTGCTGGCGACCGCGCTGGCCGAAGGTCATCCGCGAGGCCGGCCTGCCCGGCAAGCCAGTCCCTCCCGTGACAACACTGAGCGACTACCCACCAACAATCCAGGCACGCCTGCTCGCCAACGCCGACCGCTGGCAGCTCAAGCCCGGCAAACGGCCGACGAAAAAACCACGCAAGCGCTCTACACCTCAACAGGCCAACGAAAGTGACTGATCAAACTGCACCCGGCGCGCTGGTACATCTGCGACACTTTCACTTCATCGGCAGCCAGTTGCAGCACGATGCAAAGCCATCATCCCATGACCGCTTCCCGTAGTCCGCCCATGTAGTGCTCCAGGCGACTACGCAGCCAACGCTCGGCCGGGTCGCTGTCGGTTGTGCTCAACCAGACCATGGCCAACTCCAGTGCAGCAGTCTCGAACGGCAGCGTCTCCGCCTGCAGGTTGCCCCAGCGTTCCATACCCTGTGCGGCATAGTCCGGGCAACAGGCCAGCAGGTCGGTACCGGCCAGAATCGCCGGCAGCGAACTGAACTGCGGCACCGACAACACCACCTTGCGTTCACGGCCGATGTCTTTCAACCAGTCATCGACCACACCCTGGGTGTTGGCGGTTGGCGAAACCTGGACATGCGGACGTTGGCAAAACTCATCCAGTGAAAGCGGCGTGCTGGACTTGTCGGCCCGCACTACCCTGGCTTGCAGGGTGCGTAGCACCTTGCGTTTGGCATTGGCAGGCAGGCCCTTGGTCTGGCTGATACCCACCGTCACGTCGCCCGCCGCCAGCAGGTCCGGAATGCGCCAGTAGTCCACATGCTGCACGACCACCACCACGTTTGGCGCCTCCACCCGCAGCGCCCGCAACAGCGGCGGCAGCAGGCCCGACTCGACATCATCGGACAAGCCGATGCGGAAGGTCATCTTGCTGGTCAGCGGGTCGAAATCATGGGTCATGCTGAGGGCGACAGACATCGCATCCAAGGCTGGCGTGAGGTACTTGATCACCTCTTCGGCCCTGGCCGAGGGCTCCATGCGGTTGCCCACTCGAACCAGCAATGGGTCGTTGAACATCGCACGCAACCTGGCCAGCGCGGCGCTGACCGTGGGCTGGGCGACGAACAGCTTCTCCGCGGCACGGGTGAGGTTGCGCTCCTGCATCAGCGCTTCGAACACCACCATCAGGTTGATATCGGCTTTGCGCAGTTCGTTGCGGTTCATGGGCGCTCCCGGGCCGTGCTTGTTGTTAGGGTTCAATACCAGCATCGACATGCATCCTAGCCGAGTCGAAACCTGCACTGCACCCTATGCAATCGCCATTGCCCCCTACTGCGCGACCGGGGTAATCTTCCGCTCTCTTCCCTTCCGGCCTCCCCTGCCGTGCACCGCCCAGGCGTTGACTCGCGAAGCGGGCATTCATGATGCCGACACTTGCATGGCCGCCGCTCACTGGCGCGCCCATCCGCCATCAATACACTCAGGATGACACCATGATCATTCGCCAAGGCATCGCTGCAGACTACCCGCAGCTGCTCGACATCTGGCTGCGCGCTGTTCGCGCGACGCACCACTTCCTGCAACCCTCCGACATCGACGCACTGTTGCCACAGCTGCGCGACGTGTACTTCCCGGCCGTCGAGCTGTGGGTTGCGGTAGACACCGATGACCAGCCACTGGGCTTTATCGGCTTCAATGAAAACCATGTGGAAATGCTCTTCGTCGATCCAGCGCGCCACCGCCAGGGCATTGGCCGTGCATTGCTGGATTTCGGCCGCCAGTCACGCAGTGCGATGAGTGTCGATGTGAACGAGCAGAACCCACAGGCAACAGCGTTCTACCAGCACTATGGCTTCGTCCAGACTGGCCGTTCACCACTGGATGGCGAAGGTCGCCCGTTCCCCTTGCTGCACATGAGCCTGTCCACCCGGGCGTGAGCAGGAGGCACTGACCGCGATGGCCCGCAAAGCGAAGCCCCTACCGCCGTCCGACTGGGTCATCCGTAGTGCCCAACCGGGCGGTATCGAGCGTATCGAAGCCTGGTTCGGTAGCCACGGCTACGACCCGCATCGCCACGATACCTATTCGATCGGCCGTACGCTGGCCGGCGTGCAAAGCTTCCACTACAAGGGTTCGCTGCGCCACGGCATACCGGGCAACACGCTGGTGCTGCACCCGGACGAACTGCATGACGGCATGGCCGGCACCGACGCAGGCTTTCGCTACCGCATGGCCTACGTCGACCCGGCACTGATCCAGAACGTGCTGGGTGGTCAGCCTTTGCCCTTCATCGCTGGCGGGCTGTCCAGCGACCCGCGTCTGTACCACGCCAGCGAAGCGTTCGTACAGGCAGTGGACCACGCGCTGGAACCATTGGAAGAACAGGACGCCCTGTATGACCTGGCGATCGCCTTGCGGGCCGTCGGCGGCAAGCCGCGCGGGCGCAAGCGCCTGGATTACCAGGCAGCCGAACGCGCCCGAGCCTTCATCATGGAACACCTGCATGTGGGCATAACACTGGACATGCTGGAACAGGCCAGTGGCCGCGAACGCTGGAGCCTGTCGCGGGACTTTCGCACGCTGTACGGCACCAGCCCCTATCGCTTTGTCACCCTGCGCCGCCTCGACTGCTTGCGCCGAATGATCCTGGACGGCTTCACCTTGGTCGACGCCGCCCTTGCCGCAGGCTTTCATGACCAGAGCCACATGACCCGGCACTTCAGCCGCTGCTACGGCGTACCGCCCTTACGCTGGCTGGAGCGTTTGCGAGCGTCACGCTGAGAAACCGCAGGCGCCCGCGCACCCCGTGAGAACAGGCTTGCAGGATCGTACAAGAACCGGACTCGCCCGGAGCGATAGGCTGACCACTCCACTTTCCGAGGAACTGTCATGCCTGAATCCCGTCACCCACATCCCTCCCTGCCAGTGAACCTGGTCCACAAGGCAGCGCTTATCGAACAGCAATGGAGCCCCAGGGTCGTTGCCGAGATGAACGATTACCAGTTCAAGGTCGTGCGCATCGAAGGCGAATTCATCTGGCACGCGCACCCGGAGACCGACGAAGCATTCCTGGTGCTGGAAGGCACCCTGCGTATCGACCTGCCGGATGGCTGCGTGCATGTGAACCCCGGGGAACTCTATGTTGTGCCCCGCGGCGTCGAGCACCGGACCGCTGCGCAAGGCGAAGCGAAACTGATGATGATCGAACCGCGGGGCATTCTGAATACCGGTCATGAAGGGGGGAATCGCACAGCAGAGAGCGATGTCTGGATTTAACAACACTCACCACTTTCAAGCTGTAGTCGCTGACTTCACAGCAATAATTAACCAAAAAAATCGCCTTACAGCCATTTCTAATCATGGCAATTCGCTCGTAGCCCACACTTCGCAACCCGGCACAGGGTCGCCTCGATATAATTGGATCCAATAACGAGGATGGCCTGCATGCAAGCACTGGAAAGGGACTACGGACACGGCGATGAAGTGGCCAGCCACTGCCACGCCGAAGACCAGCTGATCTACGCCGCCAGCGGCGTGATGCGGGTCAGCAGCGAAGGCGGCAGCTGGGTGATCCCCGGCGGGCATGCCTTGTGGATGCCCGCCGGGGTCAGCCATGCCATCCGCATGGAAGGCGTGGTCTGCATGCGCACCTTGCTGCTCGACGCCCACATCGAACGCTGCCAGGTCATCGTCGTGTCCGGCCTGCTGCGCGAACTGATCCTGGCGGCGTCACGGGTGCTGAACCTGCGCGACGGTGCGCATGCTCGGGCGCTGATCCTGTACGAACTCGCCGCCGCCCGGCGCATCGATGCCTTCGTCCCGACGCCGCAGCACGCACGCCTGCGTGCCTGGTGCGAGCGCTTCCTGCAGGACCCGGCCCAGGACCTGACCCTGGAGCAATGCGGCGCACAACTGAACATGAGTGCCCGCAGTGTGGCCAGGCTGTTCCAGCGCGAGGTGGGCATGTCGTATGGCCAATGGCGCGCCCGTGCCCGGGTGATGCTCAGCCAGCAGTGCCTGGCCGATGGCAAGCCGATCCTGAACGTTGCGCTGGAGCACGGCTACCAGAGCGCCAGCGCCTTTACTGCCATGTTCAAGCGCATCCTCGGCTATGCGCCGAGTGATTGGCAAAACGGCACCGCGCGCGAGTACTGAGCCTCAGGTTGTCCTGCTTGCGCGCAGGGTTGTCCCGCTTGCGACAGCGACGCCCATGCAACCCTCGTTAACCTCTCATCACGACCTTTGAGCGACAATCGTGATGCCCTTACTGCACTCATTTCCCGGCCCTGCCCGGCTTGCCACAGCCCTCGGCATGCTTGCTGCACTCGCAGCGTGCGGCCACCAACCCACACCTGCCGAACCCGCTGTAGCGCTGCAGGCAGACCCGCTGGTGAACATGCCGGCCGGCGTCAGCAAACAGCCCCTGCCCGAACGCTGGTGGGCACTGTATCAAGACCCCCAACTCAATCGCTGGGTACAGCAAGCTCTGGCGCACAACCAAGGCCTGGCACAGGCCGAGGCCAACGTGCAGGCCATGCTGGCCGGCATCGGCGAGTTCGACGCCAGGCGCTGGCCGTCTACTGCGATGGGCGTTGCCGCTACCTATGGCAGGCGCGCCGATGACCAGACGCTGGCCGAGGCGACCGACAGCAACGCGCCGTCGCAATGGCAATTCAACCCGGGCATCGAACTGGCCTATCAGGTGGATATCTGGGGCCAGGTACGCGCCGCCATCCAACGTGCCAGGGTGCAAGCCGAAGCCAGCGCTGCGGCGCTAGACCTGGTACGCCTGCAGGTGGTCGCCCAGACCACCCGCGCCTACATCGACCAGTGCACCTACGCGGCGCGCCTGGAGGCAGCGAAGCAGGCCTTGCAAACCCTCGACCACAGCGTGCAACTCAGCCAGCGTCAGCGCCAGGCCGGTGTGGCCACTGCCCTCGACAGCGAGCGCCTGCTGGGCTTGCGGGAACAGGTGCGTGCGCAACTGCCGATGCTCTCAGCCCGGCGGCAGATGGCGATTTACGAACTGAGCATGCTCAGTGGCCAGGCCTCGGTGGCCGAGGCCACGACCTGCGTAGCCATCCCCACGCTGTCGGTGCCGCTGCCGGCTGGCGATGGCTGGCATTTGCTCGAACGCCGGCCAGATGTGCGCCAGGCCGAACGGGAACTGCAGGCGGCCACCCTGGAGACCGACATCGTGCGGGCCGACCTTTACCCAAAGGTCAGCTTCGGCGCTTCGTTGACGTCTTCGGACCATCACCTTGCCAACCTCGGCGACAGCCGCGCGGTGATGTTCGGCATTGGCCCGCTGATCCGCTGGGAGTTTCCCAACCTGAAAGCCAACCGCGCACGGGTGAGCAAGGCCGAGGCATTGCAGCGGGCGCAGGTCGCCCGTTACCGCGGCGTAGCGCTGAGCGCGCTGAAAGACGTGCGCCAGGCACTGGCCCGCTACGACGGCGAGCGACAACGGTTGCAGGCGCTGGACGCAGCCCTGGCGCACAGCGAGCACAGCTTTGCCCTGGCCCAGGGTAACTACCGTGCCGGCACCGTGGACGGGCTGGCCCTGCTCGACAGCGAGCGCGAAATGATCAGCCTGCGGGCCAACCACACAGAAGCCCGAGGGCGCCTGGCGCAAGCGCAGGTAAACCTGTTCCGCGCGCTGGGCGGGCGGTGGTAGCGAGAAGCAAGACCAACAGCGAGCACCGCCCACTGTAGGAGCGGGTTTACCCGCGAAGAATACACCGCGGTGGATGGCACGGGCTTCGCCCGTGTTCGCGGGCAAGCCCGCTCCCACACGCGCCAGCTTTTAGAAATTGAGCAAGACAGTGGCTCCCACAACCGACAGCCAGCAGGCCCAATTCGAGATTGGAAACCAACCATGAATGTTGCCGTAGACAAACCCTCACCCGCCGAAACTGAACAGCGGCCGAGCGCTAAAACCCGTCGCCGCCTGGCAGTCATCGCCAGCGGCAGCCTGGCCGCAATCACCCTGCTGGCCTTCACCAGCTACTGGTTCAGCACCGGCCGCTATCTGGAAACCACCGACGATGCCTACGTCCGCGCCGACTGGGTGGCGCTGAGCCCACGCGTGGCGGGTTACGTAGCCGAGGTCGAGGTGGCTGACGACCAGCCGGTGAAAGCCGGCGATGTGCTGGTGCGCCTGCAAAACCGCGACTACCGCGCCCGCCTCGACCAGGCCCGGGCTGGTGTGACCGAGGCACAGGCGGCACTGGCCGCCGCCCAGGCCAGCCAACAGGTAGCGACCGAGCGCATCGACCAGCAACAGCAAGCCATCCTGCAGGCCGAGGCCGTCGTGCGCAGCGCCAACGCCGAACAGCGTCGCAGTGAACTGGATGTCCAACGCTACCGTGGCCTGGTGCGTGACGACGCAGCGACCGTGCAGCGCCTGGAAACCGCCAGTGCCCATGCCAGCCAGGCACAAGCCGCGCTGCAAGGTGCCCAGGCCGCGCTGCGCCAGCAACGCTCACAACTGGCCATGGCCAAGGCCCGGTCAGCCCAGGCCGAGGCCGAACTGCAACAACGGGCAGCGGCCCTGGCACGCGCCCAGGCCCACCAGCAGCTCGCCGAGCAGGACGAACAGGACACCGTGATCCGCGCGCCGATCACTGGCGTGGTCGGCCAGCGCCGCGTGCGCACCGGCCAGTACGTGGTGCCGGGCCAGCCGCTGCTGGCTGTGGTGCCCCTGCAGCAAGCCTATGTGGTGGCCAACTACAAGGAAACCCAACTGGCCCGCATGCGCCCCGGGCAACCGGTAGAAATACGGGTCGACAGCTTTGCCAGCCAGCCACTGCATGGCCATGTGGCCAGTTTTTCGCCAGCCTCGGGCAATGTCTTCGCCTTGCTGCCGTCGGACAACGCCACCGGCAACTTCACCAAGATCGTCCAGCGTTTCCCGGTGCGCATTTTGCTCGACAAACCGCTGGATGGCCCGCAGGTACTGCCTGGCATGTCGGTGGTCAGTACAGTCGACACACGCCCCGCAGAGGTTGCCGATGCGCACTGAGCAAACGGTCTCGCTGCGCGCCTGGGTAGCGGTGCTTGGCGGCCTGTTCGGCTGCTTCATGGCGGGCATGAACGTGCATGTCACCAGCGCCGCACTGCCGGAAATCCGCGGCTCGCTGGGTGCCAGCTTCGAGGAAGGCTCATGGATCTCCACCGCCTACCTGGTGGCGGAAATCGTGATGATTCCGCTGACGGCCTGGTTGGTGGACGTGTTCTCGCTGCGCCGGGTCATGTGGACCGGCTCGCTCATCTTTCTGATCGCCTCGGTGGCCTGCTCATGGGCGCCCAACCTGGAGGCGATGATTGTAATCCGGGTGATTCAGGGGGCTGCGGGCGCGGTGCTGATTCCCCTATCGTTCCAGCTGATCATCACCGAACTGCCGGCCAGCAAGATGGCCATGGGCATGGCGCTGTTCAGCCTGGCCAACAGCGTGGCGCAGGCCGCTGGGCCGTCGATTGGCGGCTGGCTGACCGATGCCTATTCGTGGCGCTGGATCTTCTATCTGCAACTTTTCCCCGGCATTGCGCTGCTGTTGGCCATCGCCTGGTCGATCGAGGCCAAGCCGATGAAGCTCGAACTGTTACGCAAAGGTGATTGGCTGGGTATCGCGGCCATGGTGATCGGCCTGGGCGGCTTGCAGATCGTGCTGGAAGAAGGCGGTCGGCTGGACTGGTTCGGCTCGCCGCTCATCGTCGGCATGAGCGTGGTCGCCACCATTGCCTTGGTGGTGTTCGTGGTGACCCAGCTGTTCGGCCAGCGCGCGTTCATCAACCTGCGCTTGCTGGGGCACTACAACTTCGGCGTTGCCAGCGTGGCGATGTTCATCTTTGGCGCTGCCACGTTCGGCCTGGTGTTCCTGGTGCCCAACTACCTCTCGCAGTTGCAGGGGTTCAGCGCGCACGACGTGGGCGTGGCGCTGATCGCCTATGGCGTGGTGCAGTTGCTGCTGGCGCCGTTGATGCCCCGGCTGATGGGCTGGACCAGTGCCAAGTTCATGGTCGCCAGCGGCTTTTTGATCATGGCGCTGGGCTGCTGGCTGGGGGCTAGCCTGAGCGCCGACAGTGCCGACAACGTGATCATCCCGTCCACGGTGGTGCGTGGTATTGGCCAGCCTTTCATCATGGTTGCGTTATCGGTGCTGGCGGTGGCCGGGCTGGACAAGCGTGAAGCCGGCTCAGCCTCGGCGGTGTTTTCGATGTTGCGCAACCTGGGTGGCGCCATCGGCACGGCCGGGTTGACGCAACTGGTGGCGACCCGTGAACGCTTTCACAGTGAGCGCATTCACGAGCAGGTGACGCTGTTCGAGCCAAGCGTGCAGGCGCGCATCAACCAGACGGTGCAAAGCTGGCTGCCGCATCAGCAGCAAATGCTGGAAGCGTTGGCGGCGACCATTCGGCGAGAGGCTTACCTGATGGCCTACAGTGATGCGTTCTACCTGGCGTGCCTGGCATTGGTCGGGTGTGCCCTGGCAGCGCTGCTGCTGCGGGCCAGGCAGCAGCATTGACCTCTGTGGGCGGCCGGAGCGTTCGGCATTCGGCCGCTGTTACACTGTCAACCGATGAAACTGGCGAGCCCGAGCAAAGGTATGAACCCAACGCGCTACTCCACCGTGGCAAAGGACTTGATGCAAGCGATTGCCAGCGGCCGCTACCCGGTGGGCAGCCTGCTGCCGACCGAGTTCGAGCTGTGCGACCTTTACAATGTGAGCCGGCACACGGTGCGTGCCGCTATCGACCAGTTGCTCACCCAAGGGCTGGTGTCGCGGCGCAAGCGCGTGGGCACCCGGGTGGAGGCCAGCAGCCCACGCGGCGGCTATTCGCAGTCGTTGGCCAGCGTAGCTGAGCTGGCGCACCTGGCAGACACCCAGCAGCGGGAAATCCAGGGCGTGCGCCACTTTGTCGCCGACCTGGGCGAGGCGGCGAGGCTGGGGCTGGTGCCGGGGGAGCATTACTTCTGCGTGTCGAGCATCCGCGTCGACCGGCAGCACGATGATGCGCCGCTGTGCTGGACCGACGTGTATGCACAGCGCGACTACACCGCGGTCATCGAGCTGGCCCGCGAGCACCCTGACCAGCTGGTTGCCGGGTTGATCGAACAGCACTATGGCCGGGCAATCGCAGTGGTCGACCAGCAGGTGCGCGCGGTGTTGCTGACAGCGGAAATGGCCCGGGTGCTGAAGGCCGAGGCGGGCTCGCCGGGGCTGAAGATCATCCGCCACTACCGCGAGGAAAATGGTGATTTGATGGCGGTTTCCGAGACCGTGCACCCGGATGACCGCTTTACCTTGGTCACCCAGATGCGCCGCGACCGCTCCCCCGCCTGAACCCGCTCGTACAGGGATGGTGCAACTTTCAGCCAATGAACAGACCGTTGCCCCTAAAGCGCCCCCAGTTGCCTTTCAGCTTCGACCAACTGCCTCGCCCGCGCCGTGCTCACCCGGTGATCGCGTGCCAGCCAGGCGTAGATCGTCGGTAGCACGAACAAGGTGAACAAGGTCCCCACCAGCATCCCGCACACAATCACCACCCCCAACCCGAAACGGCTGTTGGCGCCGGCGCCGCTGGCGAACAGCAGTGGCAGCACGCCAAAAGTCATCGCCGCCGTGGTCATCAGCACTGGCCGCAAGCGTATTTGCGCCGCACGAACAATGGCGGCGGCACGATCGAGGTTGTCGCGCACCTGAATCTCGTTGGCGAACGCCACCATCAGGATGCCATGCTTGCTGATCAGGCCGATCAGCGTCACCAGGCCAATCTGCGTGTAGATGTTCAGCGTGGCCCAGCCCAGCGCCAGCGGCAGCAGCGCACCGCAGATCGACAGCGGCACGGTCACCAGAATGATCAGGGGGTCGACCAGGCTTTCGTACTGCGCCGCCAGCACCAGGTAGATCACCACCAGGGCGGCGAGAAATGCCCACATCAAGGCAAAGCCCTCCTGCACATACTGGCGCGATTCCGATTGCCAGTCGTGGCTGAAGCCCGGTGGCAGCTCGGCGGTGAGCTGTTCCAGAAATGCCACGGCGTTGCCCATCGATACACCCGGGGCCGGGATCGCCTGCAGGGTACTGGCGTTCTGCTGATCGAACTGCAACAGGCGGTTGGGTGCCACTTCGATATCCAGGCGCACCAACGTGGCCAGCGGCACCAGGCTGCCATCCTCGGCGCGCACATACTGGCGGCTCAGCGCCGCAGGCGTCAGGCGTTGGTCCTGGATACTCTGCGGGATCACGTCATAAGAACGCCCGAACAGGGCGAAGCGGTTGAGGTACTGCTCGCCCACCAGTACGCCCAGCGACTCACCAATGGCCTGCATGCTGATACCCAGGCTCGCCGCCTTGGCCCGGTCCACGCGTACCTTGACCACCGGGTTGTTGTAGTCGAGGTCGCTGTCCACCACGGCGAACAGGCCGCTGTCGCGGGCGCGTTGCTTGAGCACTTCCATGGTCTGGAACAGCTCGGGGTAATCCTGGGCGCTGCGCAGCACCATCTGCACCGGCAGGCCACCGCTGGAGCCCGGCAGCGACGCGACCTGGAAGGCGAAGATGCTGCTGCCCTCGATATCCGCAACGGCCTGCTGCAACTGCGCCTGCACCTGTGCGGCGGAACGCTCGCGCGCCTGCCAGGCGCTGAGGTTGATGCCACCGAAACTGGCGGCCGGGCCGTCGGTGCCGTTGATGATCCAGGTGTCGGTGGTTTCGGCAATGGACTTCATCACCTGGTCGAGCTTCAGCGCAAAGCGTTCTGCGTATTCGAGGCTGGCATGCTGCGGCGACTTGATGGCGGTCAGCACCGCCGCCTGGTCCTCGGGTGGCGCCAGCTCGCGCTGTGGCAGCAGGTACAGCCAGGGCAGGCTCAGGCACACCAGCAACGCCACGCCGCCACTGATCCAGCGGTGTGCCAGTGTGTAGGCCAGCACCCGTCCATAGGCCCCGCTCAGCGCACCAAACAACCGATCGGCGATAGCGGCCATTGCGCCATGCTGCTGACCGGGTTGCAGCAACAGCGAGCTCATCACCGGCGACAAGGTCAGCGCCACAATGCCGGACACGATCACCGCCCCCGCCAGGGTCAAGGCAAACTCACGGAACAGCGTGCCGGTCAGTCCGCCCATCAAGCCAATGGGCGCATACACCGCCGCCAGGGTCAGGGTCATGGCGATCACCGGCCCGGCAATTTCCCGCGCCCCGGCCAATGCTGCCGCGACCGGCGACTTGCCCTCCTCGATATGCCGGTGCACGTTTTCCACCACCACAATGGCATCGTCCACCACCAGGCCGATGGCCAGCACCATCGCCAGCAAGGTCAGCAGGTTGAGGCTGAAACCGAACATCAACATCAGGCCCGCGGCCCCCAGCATCGACAGCGGAATGGCCACCACCGCGATCAGCACGCTGCGCAGCGAACCCAGGCACAGCCAGATCACCAACACCACGATCAGCATCGCCTCCACCAAGGTGCGCAGCACTTCATGGATCGACGCATCGATGAAGCGTGCGGTTTCATAGGCCAGCGCCACTTTCACGCCAGGCGGCAAGGTCTGCTGGATCTGTGGCAGCAGTTGGCGAATTCCCTCGACGATCACCAGAGGGTTGCCGCTGGGCGTGGGGAACAGCCCCAGGTGCACGGCAGGTTTGCCGTCCATGGTGGCGCTGGTCTGCGTGGCCGCCGCACTCAGCTCGACGGTGCCGATATCGCGCAGGCGCACCAGGTCGGTGCCATCGTTGCGGATGATCAGCTCACGGAAGTCTTCGACCCGGGTCAGGTCGGTGTCCACCTGGATATCGGCCAGCACGTACTGCCCGCGCACCTGGCCCGGCGTTGCCTGGTAGTTGTTGGCACGTACTGCCTGCGCCACGTCCGCCGCCGTCACCCCGCGCCCGGCCATCTGTTCACTGTCCAGCCACAGGCGCATGGCCAGGCGCTGCCCGCCGAACGACTGCACCTTGGCCACGCCGTCGATACCGGAGAACTGCGGTTCCACCACCCGCGACAGGTAATCGCTCAGTTCCGGTATCGACAGGCTGTCGCTGGCAAACCCCACATAGGCCACGGCAGTGGAGTCGCCTGCCGACAGCTCCACCACCGGGTCGTAGGCTTTTTCCGGCAGGCGATAGCGCACCTGGTTGACCTTGGCCATGGTTTCGGCCAGCGCCTGGGTCGAATCGCGGTTGAGCACCATGCGCAAGGTGATCAGGCTGCGCCCCTGCTGCGACGACGAGGACAGGTAGTCGATGCCCTCGACCGACGACACCGCCTGGGTGATCGGCTGCGTCACGAAACCCTGCATCAACTCGGCAGAGGCACCGGGGTACTCGGTGCTGATGGTAATGGTCGAGCTTTCCAGCAACGGGTACTGGCGGATCGGCAACTTGCCCATGGCAAACAGCCCCATCAGGATGATCAGGCTGCTGACCACCAGCGCCAGCACCGGGCGGCGCACGAAGACGTCGGTAAACCTCACGACTGCCGCCCTCCCTGGCTGGCCTGCAGGCTGTCCTGCGCCACTGGCTCGACCGGCATGCCATCACTCAGTTTCAGCTGGCCGGAAACCACCACACGATCACCGGGCGTCAGGCCGGAGGTGATTTCCACCCGCCCCTGCCAGCGCTCACCGGTGGTTACCTGCACCCGGCTCACCCGGGTGCCATGCTGCGGGTCCTGGGTCGCGACAAACACCGTCTGCCCGTAGGCGGTGTAGGTGATCGCGGTTTCCGGCACGGCCAGCACGGTCGACGGCTGCGCGGCATCCAGCCGCACGCCGGCGTACATACCCGGCTGCAACTGCCCTTGCGGGTTCGGCAAGGCCGCCTGTACCTGCACAAGGCGTGCTTTGCTGACCACCGGGTCGACCGCCACCACCCGGGCCTGGAAGTCTTGCCCACGCACCGCGTCCACCGTCAGTGCCAGCACTTGCCCGGCGTGCACTTCGGGGGCGGCCTGCTCGCCCAAGGCGAAGTTCACATGCAACTGGCTGATGTCGGCCAGGCTGACGATGGTCTCGCCAGCGGCCAGGTACTGGCCCTGATGCACACGGCGGATGCCGAGCTTGCCGGCAAACGGTGCGCGAATGGCCTTCTGCGCGATCAGCGCCTCGACATGCTGCAGCTCACCACGGGCCACGTCCACGGCAGTGGCGGCGTTGTCCAGCAGCTCTTGCGACACGGCATTCATCGCGCGCAGTTTGCGGCTGCGCTGCAGCACCACGTCAGCGTTACGCAACCTGGCCTGCAACTGCACGCGCAGGGCCTGTTCGGGCGCGTCGTTGAGCTGCACCAGCAACTGCCCGGCTGCTACTGTCTGACCCGATTCGAAGGCGATGCGGGTAATACGCCCTGCCATCTCGGCCGCCACCTGCACCTGGTTGACCGCCTCCAACTCCCCCGAAGCAAAGCGCTGCCGCGCCAGTTGTACCTGCTCGGCCGTGGCAAGCGCCACCTTGGTCGCCGGCCACACCGCCGCAGCGGGCGGCGCCGAGCCGCTTCCCACCAGCGCATAGGCAGCGGCCAGCGCACCGGCAACAGCGCCGGCCCAGGCCAGTAACGTCCGTTTGTTCATGCACAGCTCCGATCACAGGGAAAGCGGTTGCAGGGAAGATCGGGCAGGACTATAAGAGCTCAACTTTACTTGAGGTCAACAGGCATGGCAGCGGACAACACACGGATGCTCACAGTGGGTGAAGTGGCCAAGCGCAGCGGCGTGGCGGTATCTGCGCTGCACTTCTACGAAACCAAGGGGCTGATCGCCAGCGTCCGCACGGCAGGCAACCAGCGCCGCTATCCCTCGCTGGTGCTGCGTACCCTGGCGATCATCAAGGTAGCCCAGCGCACGGGAATTCCGCTTGAGGAAATCAAACAGGCCTTCAGCCGTTATGCCCCCAACAGCAAGCTCACGGCCGCACAATGGAGCGAGATGTCCACGGCCTGGCGCGAAGACCTGAATGCCCGCATTCGCACACTGGAAGCACTGCGCGACAGCCTCGACAACTGCATTGGCTGCGGTTGCCTGTCGCTGGAGGACTGCCCGCTGCGCAACCCCGAGGATGTGCTGGGCAAGGAAGGGACCGGGGCGCGGATCCTCGAAAAGAAGGCGCGCTAACCTCGCGCGCTCATGCCAGGTGCGACCCTTTGCCGGCGCGCATGACCTGCAGGTGACAAACAGTCGCTTTGAACCATTGCGACGATTCACCGCCCTAACCCTGTGCTGTTAACCCAAAGCCGCTCACAGGAAGGAACTAAGCCATCATGAAACGCGAACAGATCGAAGGTGTAGCAGAGGACCTGGCTGGCAAGGCGCAAAGCGCCGTAGGTCGCCTGGTCGAAGACCCGGCGCTGGAAGCCGAAGGCGATGCGCGTCAGGCCGCAGGCCAGGTGACCAAGACCTACGGCGACACCCTGGACACGGTGTCCTCGTTCGTCAAGGAAAAGCCCTTCGCCGCACTGGCCATCACCGCCGCCGTCACACTGGTGGTCTCTCGCCTGCTGCGCCGCTGAACCACGGCGCCTCAGGCGGTTCAGGGCCGGATATCTTGTCCGGCCTGCGCCATCACCAGATGGCGATATCGTAGGTCAGGTAAAGGCGATTGCTGTCTCGGCCGCGGGCGAAATCTGATCGATACACGTAGTTTCGCAGCTTTACGCCCAGCCCTTTCAGCGGTCCGCCCTGCACCACGTAGGCAATCTCGGCGTCACGCTCCCATTCTTTGATGCCCTCGCTACCTGAACGGCCATTGTCGCCACTCAGGTAGCGCGTCATGAAGGTCAGCCCCGGTACCCCGGCGGCAGCGAAGTTGTAGGCATAGCTGGCCATCCAGGTCTTCTCTTCCTCCTCGATGAACTTGCCGATGCCGACGTTGCTGAACGAATAGACCGTTGCCCCACTGATATACGGCAGCCCCGCTTCACCATCGAGCACCTGGTAACCTGCGCCGACGGTATGCCCGGAGTGGGCGTACGACAGTTGGCCGCTGAACATGTCGTTGTCGATGCCACCGCCATACGCCGTACCGCTGTCGCGGCTTTTGAAGTAACGCAGGTCGGTGGTCAGCACGCCGCCGCCCAGCGGCAGGTCATGCACCAGCCCGGCGAAGTCCTGCCGGTAGAAATGCTCGAGCTCGCCATGGAAATAACTCAGGCGCAGTTGCTTGCTGACGGCGTAGTCAGCACCGGCGAAGCTGAAGTCGCCAGACGCTGGGCCGCCATACCCGTCCAGGTACAACCCGGTGCTATCAGATGAGTCGCGCTGTTTGAAGCGATCCAGGTGGCCGGCGGTAAGGGTGAGGTTGTCGATGTCGGTGCTGGTCAGCTGGGTTCCCTGGTAAGTCTGCGGCAGCAGGCGTGCATCGTTGTACACCAGTACCGGCGTCTTGGGCAGCAAGGTGCCATGCTTGACCACGGTACTGCCCAGGCGGGCTTTGGCCGTGATACCGGCGCTGGCGAATTCGTCGGCCGCGCGGCCATCGTCATGCACTGGCAGCAGCCCTGTGCCGCTGCGCCCACGGCCGGAGTCGAGCTTGAAGCCGACCAGGCCCAAGGCGTCGAGACCCAGGCCGAGGGTGCCTTGGGTGAAGCCGGACTGGTAATCGAGCAGAAAGCCTTGAGCCCATTCCACCCGTTCGCTTTTGGCAGTGGCGGCGGCGCGGGCGCTCATACCCTGCTCGTCACGGAAATTCTCGTTGAAATACACGTTGCGCAACTGCAGCTTGAGCTTGCTGTCTTCGATGAAACCGGCGGCACCGGCCACAGGCAGCCAGCCGCACAGCAGGCCACAAGTGGCCCCACGGAAAAGAAATCGGGACATGATGGTTACTCTGTTGTTGTTCTTGGGTGAGTCAGAGGGGCGCCGAGCGGCGCCCTGGGTGCTTCAAACCATGAAGGACAAGGCGCCCGTCAGCAGTGCCAGCGCAGTGATCACCAGAGAGGTGAGCACGGCCCACTTGAAGGTGGCTTTCTGGAAATCACCGATATCGCGGTCGACCATGCCCACCAGCAGCAGGGTCGAGGCCACCAGCGGGCTCATGAGGTGAACCGGCTGGCCAAGCACCGAAGCGCGGGCAATTTCCACCGGGTCGATGCCGTACGCGGCCGCGGCATTGGCCAGGATCGGCACAACGCCGAAGTAGTACGCGTCGTTGGACAGCACGAAGGTCAGCGGCATGCTGGTCAGCGCCACCACCAGCGGAAACCAGTGGCTCCACGCTTCCGGAATCCAGTCCACCAGCGTCTGGGCCAATGCATCGACCATCTTGGTACCCGAGAAGATACCGGCAAAGATGCCCGCGGCGAACACCAGCAGCACCACGGTCATGGCGTTGCCCGAATGGGCGAGAATGCGCTCTTTCTGCAGGTCCAGCTGCGGGTAGTTGATCATCAGTGCGGCGACGAAACCAATCATGAACAGGATGGCCGCGTGCATCAGCCCCAGCACCAGCGCGGTCATCACGGCGATCACCAGCACCAGGTTCACATAGGCAAGGCGCGGGCGCTTGTGCGGGTTGTCGCCGAGGATTTCCTTGATGTAGCAGTTGCCGCCACCGGACTCCAGGGCAATATTGCCGATACGCCGGCGCTCGGCACGGCCCAGCAGGTAGGCGGTGAACACGACCCACGCCGCCCCACCGATGACGGTGGGCAACATCGGAATGAAGTATTCGGTCGCATCCAGACCGAGCGCGGCAATGGCACGGGTGGCGGGACCACCCCACGGGCTCATA
>NZ_JAOCDI010000068.1:0-18992 GCF_029840855.1 Pseudomonas sp. GD03862 | reverse complement strand
TGTCCACCACCAATCCGCGTAGGAGCGGGTTTACCCGCGAATACGGTAGTGGCGGCAACGGTGACCGACGGGTGGAGATTGGCCAGCAGGGCCGGCCTCTTCGCGGGTGAACCCCTCCTACACGGCGGCCTGTGTCCAACCCCCGAGGTGTGTCCACCACCAATCCGCGTAGGAGCGGGTTTACCCGCGAATACGGTAGTGGCGGCAACGGTGAACGGCGGGGGGAAATTGGCCAGCAGGGCCGGCCCTTTCGCGGGTAAACCCGCTCCTACCAGCTGGACTGCCCCCCCCCGATGCCTACACCGACTCGTCAGCCGGCCGCGCCCCCTCCTGCACCAGCACCATGCTCTGCGGCGAAGACAGTGGAATGCCTTCATCACGCAACCGGCCAAGAATGGTGAACAGCAGGTCGCTGCGGGCTCCCGATACCTGCCGCGGCCCGGCCACATAGCCACTCACACCAATCACCATGCCGCTGGCCGTCAGGTCCTTGAACGACACCGAGGCAGCTGGCGCATCCAGAATCGCCTCATGCTCATGGTAAGCCGCCAGCAGCAGCTCCCGAACGCGGTTGGCATCGGTCTCCAGCGGCAGTGTCAAGGTAATGCTGACCACGCCCAGCGCATTGCCCATGGTCACGTTGCGCACGTTCTGCGAGATGAACTGCGAGTTGGGCACGATCACCGTGGAACGGTCAGACATCTGGATCTCCGTGGCGCGCACGTTGATGCGGCGGATATCACCCTCGACACCCGCCAGGCTGACCCAGTCGCCGACCTTCACCGGGCGCTCGGTCAGCAGGATCAGGCCGGAAATGAAGTTCTGCACGATCTGCTGCAAACCGAAACCGATACCGACCGACAGGGCACTGACCACCCAGGTCAGGCTGGTGAGGTTGATACGCAAGGTCGACATCACCAGCATGGCCAGGAACAGGAAACCCAGGTAACCCACCAGGGTCACCAGCGAGGCCCGCATGCCGGCGTCCATCTCGGTTTCCGGCAGCAGGCGGTCGCTCAGCCAGCGCTTGACCACACGGATGGCGAACAGGCCACCGAGGAAGATCGCCAAGGCCAGCAGGATGTCCTGCGGCACGATGTTCAGGTTGCCGAGCACCTTGCCGCCGGTCCCATCCCAGTCGCCCAGACTCAACAGCAATTCGCTAGGGCTGGTGCCCGACGGCATCAACACCAGCAGCAGTGCCAGGAACAGCACGACAGTGCGGCCGATGCCGGCCAGTATGGTGCTGGCCTGCGCCTGATGGCGAGGCGCCAGGCCCAGGGTCGACGCCAGTGCCAGGCCACCGGGCTGGCGGGGCGACAGCAGGGTTTCGCACAGGTCGCCGAAGAAGGTGGTCAGCAAGTAGGCACAGGTGATCACCAGGCTGACCCACAACAGCTTGGCGGTGAGGAAATAGGCGAGTGTCAGGTAGCCGGTGAGCAGTGCCAGCAGGATCAACGTCAGCCAGATGACCATCACGAACGGGATCAGCCCGGCCAGGCCCGTCGGGCGCTCCAGGTCATGCTTGCGCAGGGTGCGGCGGTAACACAGCAGCGCGCCTGCAAAGGTGAGCGCCACCACCAGCGCGGTCAGCCCGTTGACGGCCACCGTCAGCGCCAGGCTGGCACCGATCACGCTGTTCATGCGCTCCATGGTCATCATGACCATCAGTGCCAATGCCAGCACCTTCGGGAACCAGCCCAGCGCACTGGCGACTTCGTCGTGGATCGCCGGCAACCGCCAGGACGGACGCTGCAGCATCAGCATGGCGCGGCCCAGGCCTGTGATGAAGGCACTGAACACCACCAGGGTGAGAATGTGATTGGTCAGGCTGGTGATATCCGAACCCAATCGCGCATTGCTTTCCAGCCCCCAGCGCAGCAAAGACACCGAGCCGGCGATGGTGCCCAGGGTTGCCAGGCTAACGCCCAGAGCCAAGGCGCTGCGGCGCAGGCGGCCCTCCGGCAACCAACGGATCATGGCACTGGCCAGCAAGCGTTCAAGCACGCGCCGTACCAACGTCCACACCAGAATCGCCGCCACCAGGCTGGCAACGAACAGCCAGCGGTTTTCGGCGCTGAAGGCGCTGCTGATGGCGTCGGCCGCCTCGCCGCGCAGGTCACGCAGGCGCGCTACGTCGTCCTGGGTGGGGCGGATGATGCTCTGCCAGAACGCCGGGCTCAGCGGCGAGGCTGCGCGGCTGGTGATTTGCGAATTGAACTGGCTGCGGCGCAGGTTGACGATTTGCGTGGACAGGTCACGGGCCGACTGGGTCAGCTTGGTGGCCTGATCCTGCTGGGCTACCAGCGCCTTTTTCTCGGCCTCCAGCGCTTTGCGCTGCTGCGTCAGGGTAGCGGCCTCGTCCGGCTGGGCCGGGCCGATAACCTTCAGCTGATCGTCGAGTTTTCCCACATCGGCAGTGCGCAGCGCACTCAATGCATCAGCTTGACGCTGAACCTGCATCGCGCCCAGGCGCAGTTGCGACAGCACGTCGTCGTTGGCCTCGCTGGTGACGCCTTGGCGGATGAGGTCCAAGCGGTCGCTCAGTTGTTCGAGGCTGGCGTTTTCGTCCAGTGCGGGCGCCTCGGCAGCCGCCAGGTTGGACAATGGCGTGGCCGGGGCCGACCAAGCTGGGCTGACAAGCAACAGCATCAGGGCCAGCAGGGCAATCAGACCTGGGCAATAACGGGCAAGGCTGACACGCCTCATCGAATATTCCTCTTTGCAATTCGATTTGGCGGGGGATTCTACGCGGCTTCGGGCGGTCAGGAGAGTGCCGTTTCTCGCTTCAGCAATTGCTGTTTGCGCTCCACGCCCCAGCGGTAACCGCTGATGTCGCCATCCCGGCGCACGACGCGGTGGCAAGGGATGGCCACGGCAATACGGTTGGCCGCGCAGGCCATGGCGACCGCCCGCACGGCCTTGGGGGCGCCAATGCGCTCGGCGATGTCGGTGTAGCTGACCCGGCTGCCGGCCGGCACCTCACGCAGCGCCTGCCACACCCGTTCCTGAAACGCGGTGCCTTGTACATCCAGCGGCAGGGCCAGGCCCAAGGAGGGCGCTTCGACGAAACCGATCACTTCGGCGACCTTCTGTTCGTAGGCGCTGTCGCCGCCAATCAGGTGGGCCTTGGGGAACTGATCCTGTAGCTCGTGCAACAAGCCCTCGGGGTCGTCCCCCAGCAGAATCGCGCAGATGCCCTTGTCGCTCTGGGCTACCAGTATTGCACCCAGCGAGCATTGCCCAAGGGCGAAGTGAATGGTTGCCCCGGCACCGCCGGCGCGGTATTGCCGGGGGCGCATGCCCAGGCGCTGGTCGGCGCTTTCGTAGAAGCGGCTGTTGGAGTTGTAGCCGGCGTTGTAAATAGCATCGGTGACCGAGTGCTGGTCGTCTTCCAGGTGCGCACGCAGGCGCCGGGCCCGGAAGGCCGTGGCGTAGGCTTTGGGGGTAACCCCGGTTTCGGCCTTGAACAGCCGATGCAGGTGGAAGGGGCTGACGGCCAGCCGTGCACTGAGTTGGCCGAGGCTTGGAACGGGGTCGCTGGTTTCGATCAAGCGGCAGGCGTGAGTAACCAGCTGGCTGTGGCGGGTGGCGCTGGCCTTGCTGATACAGCGTTTGCAAGCACGGTAGCCGGCAGCCTCGGCAGCCGCGGCAGTGTCGTAGAACTCGACGTTCATGCGCTTGGCCTGGCGTGATTTGCAGCCGGGGTGGCAGTAGACGCCAGTGGTACGTACGGCGTAGACAAAGTGGCCTGTAGCGGCAGTGTCGCGGCTCTCTACGGCTTGCCAGCGTTGGTCGGGGGTGGTGTAGAGATTCATCTTTGTTTCCCGGATATGTTGTTGCCTGTACGGGCGATGCAAAAACCTCAGGCCCGCCACAGGTACCAGGCCGCCACGGTACGAAACGGCCGCCAGGCGCCGCCCAGCGAACGCATTTGCGCCGGTGTCGGCGCCGTCTCCAGCCCCTTGAGCCGCCGATACCCCTCGCGCACGCCAAAATCGTCCACCGGCAGAATGTCAGAACGCCCCAGGCTATAGATCAGCAGCATCTCCACCGTCCACCGCCCTACCCCGCGCAGCGCCACCAGGCGTTCGATCAACGCCTCGTCAGCCATGGTTAACGCCTGCTCCCGCGTCGGTACCAGGCCCTCCAGGGTGGCTTGAGCAATGCCCTGGACCGTCACCAGCTTGCTCGCCGAAAAGCCGCAGGCACGCAGGGTTTCCGGGGATACCGCCAGCAACTGCTCTGGCTGGGGAAAATCATCTGCCGGGAACAGTGCCAGCAAACGCCCCAGGATCGCCTCGGCGGCGCGGGCGTGCAGCTGCTGGTAGGCAATCGCCCGCACCAATGCCTCATAAGGCTCACGTCCCGGCGTAGCCTGGTGCAGGCAGGGCCCGATCGCTGCGATATGCCGTGACCAGTCCGGGTCAAGTGCCGCCAGGTGTTGCGCGGCCTCGTGATAGGCCTCGGGCGAAAGGTCGGCCAGCATCATGGCACCTCCATCAAGTCGATTGCAGGTCCAGCTTAGCGCAGCCGTTCATCGGGCAAACGCCGGTTCTTGCGCAGCTAATCTTTGGCATGCCATTGCTCCGCGCCATCTTCCTTGCATAGAATTGAGAACTATTCACAATCGCACACATCACTGGACTGGGCCTTCTCTACGATGCAGATCAACGACACGCTCAAGCCCACCGAGGTCGCTCTGCTCTACCAGTCTCACCATGCCTGGTTGCGTGGCTGGTTACGCAGCCGGGTCGGTTGCAGTGAACATGCCGCAGACCTGGCCCAGGATACCTTCGTGCGGTTGTTGCGCGCCCGCCAGGTGTCGCCGCTCAAAGAACCGCGCGCCTACCTCAGCAGCATCGCCCGTGGCTTGATGATCGACCAGTTCCGCCGCCGCGCGCTGGAGCGGGCCTACCAGGAAAGCCTGGCTCACCTGCCCGAAGCAGAAGTGCCCAGCGAAGAGGATAAGCTCGTCATCCTCGATAGCCTGGAACGCCTCGACCGCGCCTTGCAGCAGTTGAAACCGCGCGTCCGCCAAGCGTTCCTGCTGGCCCAGCTAGACGGTTTGAGCATCGTGCAGGTTGCCCAACGTCTGGAGGTGTCCAGGGCCACCGTCGAGCGCGATCTGGCCAAGGCCTTGGGCGTCTGCTACCGGTTGCGCTATGCCGATGCCTGATGGTACGCCCGCACAGGCGCAGGTCGATCAGGCCATCGACTGGCTGGTGAAGCTGCGTTTCGACACCCCCAGCCCGCGCACCGAGCAGCAGTTTCAACACTGGCTGGCCAGCCACCCACACAACCGCCTGGCCTGGCAGCGAGTCAGTAATCTGGGTGATGAATTGGCCGGGCTGCCCAAGGACCTGAGCCGGCGCACCCTGGACGCTAGCCAGCACCCAAAAGCCAGCCGCAGGGACCACCTGAAGTTGCTGGGGCTGTTGGCCGTGGGCGGCAGCCTGGGCTGGGCCGCGCGCGAACCGCTAGGCCTGCCACAGCTGCTGGCCGACACCAGCACTGCCACAGGCGAACGGCGCCAATGGCAAGGCAGTGACGGCAGCCGCATCCAGCTCAACACCGCCAGTGCCATCGACTTGCACTACAGCGCGGAGCAACGCCAGCTGAAACTGATCCGTGGCGAGGTCAGCCTGGAGAGCAACCCCAACGACAACCGCCCGTTCCACGTCGCCACCCGTGTCGGCCCGCTGACCACCTTCGATGGCCAGCTGTTGCTGCGCGAAAACAGCCAAGGGCTGCTGCTGTCGGTGCGTCGTGGTGAAGTCACGCTGTTCCCTGCCTCGGCCTCAGCGAGGCAAGTGCTGCCCGGTGAAACCTTGCAAGTCACAGCCGACGGCAGCATTCAGGCCAGAACACTGCACAACGACCCCTGGGGTTGGACCGAAGGTGTACTCAGCGTGCAGCAGATGCCGCTTGCCGAGTTTGCCAGCGAACTCGGCCGCTACCGACCGGGCCTGTTGCGCTGCGCTCCAGAAGTGGCGGGCTTGAAGGTTTCAGGCACCTATCAGTTGGCAGACACCGGGCAGATCCTGCAACTGCTCACCCGCAGCCTGCCCGTGCGGGTCGAGTACAGGACACGCTATTGGGTAAGCATCGGCGCGGCGTAAAGGGATATCACTGCGCCACAGCCCGCATCCGCCCACGGCGCCGGTATGACTGCCTGGCAAAGCACACGAACAGCCCGGCCATCAGTGCCAGCGCCATGGGCAAACCATGCGGCGCGACATTCATGGCCGCCCCACTGACCAGCGGCCCGACCAGGCTGCCTACGCCCCACAGCAAGCCCACACTGGCGTTGGCAGTGACCAGGTCCTGGCCCTTGAAGCGCTGCCCGATCAGCACCAGCGCCAAGGTATAGATCCCCCCCGCCACCGCGCCCAGCACCACCAGCAGCGGCCACAGCAGCCAGGTCAGATTCAGCAGCCAGGGCAAACCGATGCCGATCACCATCGCCACCAGCCCGCACGCCAGGTGCAGCCCTGTGCGCTCAACCCGATCGGCCAGCCAGCCCAGCGGCAGCTGGAACAGCATGTCGCCGGCAAACACCACCGTCACCATCAACGCCGCCACGCCAACGGCAAAGCCATGGCTGGTGGCGTACACCGGCAGCAGCGACAGCACCACGGCATCGAAGAACGAGAAGAACAGCACCGCCATGCACAACGCCGGTGCCACCCGAAAGAACCCGGCCAGGCCGAAGCTTTTTTCGCCCTCTTCGTGCTCGACATGGTCGTTGGGCACCGTCAGCACGATGCACAGCAACGCCAGCCCATAACAGACCGTGACGACACCCGTGATCCACGGGCTATCGGCGCCCAACGCTGCCAGCATGGCCGGGCCCAGCACCTGAAAGCCCGTAAAGCTGGTGGCGTACAGGGCCATGATCTTGCCGCGGTTATGTTCGGGGCACAGTTCGTTGACCCACGACTCGCCGAGGATGATGGCGATCCCCATGCCGAGCCCCAGGCCCAGGCGCAGCAACGCCAGCAGCCACAACGAGCCGAACGCGGACTCGAGCAAGGCGATGCTGACCGTGCACAGGCTGAAACACAGAAGATAGATAGTGCGCCGGGTGAGATGGCGGCAGCAGGCATCGACCAGAAAAGCCGAGAGCATCATGCCGGCGGCAGGGATGGCCGAGATGATGCCGATTTCCAGTGTGCTCGCCCCCGCTTCATGCAGGCGCAACGACACCAGCGGCAAGCTGGCCCCCAAACTGAAACCCACGACAGAAACGGCGAACAATAAGCCCGCCAACAAACGCATGTTCATGTACCACTCCTGGCAAACCGAAAAGACGTGCAGAAACAGGCGCGCACGCCAGAACGGCGAGCGACGCGAAAGCGCAGATCAGTTCAGGCGAGGTGTGGCGAGAAGGTGAAGGCAAACAGCACGCTGCGGCGGCGCTTGAGCACCGTGTCACTCGGCCATGCACGACGCAGTGCCTGGAAGGCAGGCTGGCGGGCGTGTGGGAGGGACTGGGTACGGCGCATTGCTTTGGCTACTACGCAGGTGATTGAAAAAAGAGGCGGCACTCTAGCCACCTCCGGGGGGCTCGTCAATTGCCCAGGGGCCTCTGCCAGGCCCCCGGCGCGTTCAGCGTTTACCTGTACTTGGCAGCAACACCGCCAACAACCCGAACAATGGCAGGAACGAGCACAACCCATACACATATTCGATACCACGCAGGTCCGCTACGTACCCCAACAGCGCAGCGCCAATGCCGCCAAATCCGAACATCAGGCCGAAGAAGATCCCGGCAATCATGCCCACGCTGCCCGGCACCAGTTCCTGCGCATACACCACGATCGCGGAAAACGCCGAAGCCAGGATAAAGCCGATCACCACGCTCAGCACCGTGGTCCAGAACAAGTCGGCATACGGCAGCGCCAGCGTGAACGGCGCCACACCCAGTATCGAAAACCAGATCACAGCCTTGCGCCCGATACGGTCACCGATCGGCCCGCCAAAGAAGGTGCCCGCCGCCACCGCGCCGAGGAACAGGAACAGGTGCAGCTGCGAGCTGGCCACCGACACACCGAACTTCTCGATCAGGTAGAAGGTAAAGTAGCTGGTGAAGCTGGCCATGTAGAAGTACTTGGAGAACACCAGCAAGCCCAGCACGATCAACGCCGCGATTACCCGATTGCGCGAAATGCCGTGGGTGGCCTGCACCGCCTTGCGTGCCTTGGCCTGATTGAGGTGTTCCTTGTACCAGCCGCGCAACATCAGGGTAACGCCGAGGAAGAACAGCCCGGCCAGGCCGAACCAGGCCACATGGGTCTGGCCGAACGGTATGACGATGGCCGCTGCCAGCAGTGGGCCCAGAGCAGAGCCGGTGTTGCCACCGACCTGGAAGGTCGATTGGGCCAGGCCGAAGCGCCCGCCCGAGGCCAGCCGTGCAATACGCGAGGTTTCCGGGTGGAAGGTCGACGAGCCAATGCCCACCAAAGCCGACGCCAGCAGGATCATCGGGAAACTGCCAACGAAGGCCAGCATCACGATCCCCACCAACGTACACAGGGTGCCTAGCGGCAACAGATTTGGCGTGGGCCGGCGGTCGGTGAAGAAGCCGACCCAAGGCTGCAACAGCGAGGCGGTGATCTGGAACGTGAGCGTGATCATGCCGATCTGGGCGAAGCTCAGGTCGTAGTTGGCCTTGAGCATCGGGTAGATCGCGGGCAGCACCGACTGGATCAGGTCGTTGATCAAGTGCGCCAAGGCGCAGAAACCGATGATACGCATCACCATCGGCGAGGCTTGGCTTGCCGCTGCCGGGGTGGATGCGGTGGAGGCACTACTGATGGCCATTTGCCTGAATCTCCGTCCTCTGGTTTGGGATCCGATTATCAGGAATCAAATAGATACATAGCTACCTTTTTTATCCCACTGTCGCCACGTACTTGAAAATGGTTCTCAATATAATTAGCATCCTCTGCCAATGACTCCTGTCATCGTTAGGCCAAACGGCCCCTATCGTGAGCAGACCGCCCCCATGAGCCCGATGTCCGCCAAGCAGCTGCAGCCCGATCCACAACAGGAAGCGCTGGCGTGGTTTTCGTTGCTGCGCCAGCCCGGTTGCGACGAAACCCAGCGCCAGGCATTTGCAGCCTGGTGCCAGGTACAAGAGAACGCCCACGCCTACGCCGAGCTGGAGACGTTCTGGCAACAGCTGCAACCCGCACCTGCCCGCCCTCGCCCACGGCATGTCACTGTCCGTCTCAGTCACCTGGGTAAAGGGTTGGCGCTTGCGTTTTTGCTAGGGTTAGCCGCTGCAGCTTACCTGTACTGGCCGCTGATGCAGCGTCTGGCCAGCGAGCTGCACACCGATGTGGGAGAGCGCCGCAGCATACGCTTGGCGGATGGCACGACATTGAACCTGGACAGCGCCAGCGCGATGAACGTCGACCTGCGCGGCCGCACCCGCCAACTGCACCTGGTGCAGGGCCAGGTGCATCTGGAAGTCGTGCTCGACGGGCGCGCCATGGACGTGGAAGTGGGCAACGCACGCATCCAGGTATACGGCACTCGCTTGCAGATAGCCCGCCATGCAGGGCGCGACGAACTCGTGGTATTCAGTGGCAAGGCCATGGTCACCCAGGGGGGTGAGCAGCGGATGGTCTCGGCGGGTGAGCGGGTAACCTTCGATGACACACGCATCGACCCGGTGCGTAAGGTTGATCTGAAAACCGCTGACAGTTGGCGCAATGGCCGCCTGAAAGCCACAGACATGCCATTGAGGCAGGTGCTGGAGCGCCTTGCCGGTTACCAAGGGCAGCGTCTGTGGATGATGGATGAACAAGTGGCTCATCGCCGTGTAAGCGGCGACTTCAACCTCGACCAGCCTGGCCAAAGCCTGCAATCCCTGGCTGCAGCCCAGCAGTTGCAGTTGCTGGGCGTGCTCGGGCACTGGCTTGTGGTGCGCTGAAACCGGGGCTGGCCGCTAAGTTTTTGAAAGCGTGCAAATTTTTTTTGAAATGAGTGTTGACAGAGGGGGCGTTCAAGAGAATAATGCGCGCCATCGGCTACATAGCTCAGTTGGTTAGAGCATAGCATTCATAATGCTGGGGTCCGGGGTTCAAGTCCCTGTGTAGCCACCATACAAGACGAAGGGCTTACCGCAAGGTAAGCCCTTTTTCTTTGCCTGCGAAAAAGTTGCTGATGCCCGCGCCAACCAATCCCGCAGCAGCCGGGCGCCGAATCACAGGTTTCGGCGCTGCTATCGTCGCCTCAACGTATTCCGGTCACCGCCACAGCCAGGCCAAGCCCGATCAGTGCCAGACCAATGGCCCGGTCCACCAGCACTTGCCGCTCGATCATCGCCCTGCGCAATGCCGTACTGGAGAAAAATACCGCCACCAGGCTGAACCATAGCCAATGGGCAACGGACATGAACGCACCGTAGGCGAAGTTCAGCGCCAGCGGGCTGCCAGGCTGCACCACCTGGGTGAAGGCACTGATGACAAACAACATGGTCTTGGGGTTGAGGGCGTTGGTCAAAAAGCCGGTGCGCAGCGCTTGCAGTACGCTGGCAGCAGACTGGCCAACCCCGTCCAGGCTGATGCGTCGGGTGTTGGTCAATGACTTGTACCCGAGGTAGATCAGGTAGCCTGCACCCAGCACCTTCATGACGAAGAACAGCGTCGGGCTCTGGCTGATGATCACGGCAATGCCCAACACCGTGTACAACACATGCACCTGCACCCCCAGGGCGATGCCCACAGCAGCAGCCAGCCCGGCCTTGCGGCCCTGCGCATAGCTGCTGCGGGTGACCATGGCGAAATCGGCGCCAGGGCTGATGACGGCGAGCAAGGTGAACAGGGCGACGGCGATGAGTTCGGTCATGCTGAGGGCTCTCGATAGGCGATGGAAATGCACAGACCGCCGATTATCAAGCGCTTACAGATGCGGAAAAATCGATTTATGCTGAGATGAATCTGATAGTTTTGCTCACAGATATGTACAGCCTGCCTTGGCCTCTTCGCGGGTAAACCCGCTCCTACAGGGAAATATGTGGCCATGTAGGAGCGGGTTTACCCGCGAAGAGGCCGGCACAGCTGAACAGGGATATCATGAAACTGCCGCCACTCAACGCCTTCCGCTACTTCGACATTGCCGCCCAGACCGAGAGCTTCGTGCGCGCCGCCGAGCACTTGCACGTCACTCACGGCGCGGTCAGCCGCCAAATACGCCTGCTGGAAGAAAGCCTTGGCGTGGAACTGTTCGAACGCCGCAACCGGGCCATTTTCCTCACCCCCGCCGGTCGTGCCCTGCAAAGCACCACCCAGGCGATCTTCGAACAGCTCGAAGGCGCCGTGCAGCGCCTGCAGCAACAAGCTCGCGACAATGTGCTGGTGCTGTCTTGCGAGCCGACCATCGCCATGCGCTGGCTGATCCCGCGCCTGCCGCGCTTCCATGCCACCCACCCCGACCTTCAGTTGCACCTGGTAGCCGCAGGCGGCCCGCTGGACTTCGCCCGCAGCGGTGTCGACCTGGCAATTCGCCGCGACGACTTCCACTGGGACAACCAGCTGTACAGCCAGAAAATCTGCGATGAATGGATCGGACCGGTGTGCCACTCCGCCGCCAGCACCAGACTCGATGGCCAACGGCTGCTGCACAGCACCACACGCCCTGCTGCCTGGCCCACCTGGCTGCGTCTGAGCGGCCAGCAGGCGCGGCACTGCGAACGCAGCGACTACGAACATTTCTACCTGTCGATTCAGGCCGCCAGCGCCGGACTGGGCCTGGCCATTGCCTCAGCCCTGATGGTGCGCGACGAACTCGACAGCGGGCAGCTGCAGGCGCCGTTCGGTTTTGTGCGCGATGGCTCGGCCTACCACCTGCTCAGCCTGCAGCCTCTGGCCGACAGCGGCAAGCGCCAGCGCTTCGCCGAGTGGCTAATGGACGAATGCCGGAAGTGCCTGGCTCATTTGGGGTTGATACAGAACGACGCCCCCGCACCGCCATCACCACCCCAGGTGCGATAACCGGCGGTATCCAAATGGATACGGCCTGATGGGTAGCGGCCCAGCCCCATGTTCCAGGCTTGGCCGTGCTGCTGCCAGAAACGGCACAGTGGATTGGGGTCGGCCCAGGCCGGCAGCAGTATATCGACGGCGAAAGCGCGGGTATGCGCACTGTTTGCCGCCCCGCCCGCACAGGCGTTCAGGCGCGGCTCACGGTAAGCCGAAACCACCTCGAACTGGCGCAGGATGCCTTGATCGTCGAGTGCCTTGATCAACGCGAGGGTCGAGCGTACAGCCGCCCAATTGCCGGGGGGTGGTACGGCGAAAGGCGATGCGTGGCACAGTTTCCAGTCCGATGCCGAGCGCAGCAACTGGTGAATTGGCACTACACCGTAAAGCCGGACATCTACCAGCATTTCACGGAAAGGGCGGGTTTGATGATCACCCGCCCACTGGGCGAACATCCACACGTCGCGCTCGTCAGCGTGAGCAGCGCTTGCGATACACAGGCTCGCTGCCAAAAGCAGTTGTCTCATTCTTTATCCGTCCCTGCCGAGAACAAAGCCTGCGTGCCCGGGTACGCCCCCTGCAAAGTCAGTCTTCGAACAGGGTACAGGCCATCACCAGGGCGTCTTCACGGCCGCCGGCAATCGGATAATAGTCACGGCGGCGGCCAATTTCGTTGAAACCGTAACGCTCGTACAAACGATAGGCCGACTGGTTGCTGGCGCGCACTTCCAGAAAGCATTCGCGGCCATTGAGCTGATAGGCCCGGGCCATCAGGTGCTCAAGTAGGCGCAAGCCCAGGCCGCAGCCTTGGTTTTCCGGTTTTACGGTGATGTTGAGCAGGTGCGCTTCGTCGATGATCACGTTGATCACCCCATGGCCCACTTGCTGCTGGCCATCGAACATCAGCCAGACTTCGTACGACTTGAGCGCATCCTGAAAGATTCCACGGGTCCAGGGGTGACTGAATGCGGCATATTCGATCTTAAGTACGGCATCCAGATCCGCCTCGGTCATCGGGCGGAAGCTGATCGAGTCACTCATTCAACGCTCTTCCAGCGCGCCATCAGCTGGCGCATGGCTTTCCAGACGTCCGCCTTGCGTTGCGGCTCGTCCATCAACAGTTCAAGGCCCGGCAATGCCCAGGCGTCGCCCAGGCTGTCGAGCGTCAGGGTTTGGTAATAGGCGTCGGCGTCGACATTGGCGGCAAAACGCAGTGCCGGCAGGCCGACAAGCCACAGACAGGTACACGGGGCGTCTTCCAGGCGCGCCTGAACGAAGCCCTGGACGAAATCGCGCGCAGCCTCCGGCCCCTGGTCCATGTTGCCGCGCACCAGCAGTGGCCAGCGCACCGGCTCGCCGATGATCTGCGGGGCATCGGGCAGGCCGGCGGCGCGCAGCATGTCCTTGAGCAGCAGATAGGAGGGATCGCGGCTCTGGAACGGCTGACCGGTGGCCAGTTCAACCAGCAGCAGGCAACTGCCGGCGCGCAACAACTGCAGCGAGAAGCGCGGTGGCGGCACCGGTGCCGGGCGCGGAGCAGCGGGCTGCTCTTGTGCCTCGGCAGGCTTGACGGCGGGTTTAGGCACACTGCCCGGGCGCGGGATCTCGATTTTCGGCCGCTCGCCGGAGCGAGCCTGGGGGGTGACGGGCGTTTCGTTGGCTGCCGATGCCGGCCTGACCTCGAAATCGATGTCCTCGACCGGCACGACAGGCAGCAGCAACTCGGGCCGCGACGGTGCGGCGAACGGCAGCTCGGCGCGCGGCAGCCAGTGCACCACTTGCATGGCGGAAAGGTAGGCGCGGCGACGGGGTTCGGTCAGCAAGGGGCGGATATCCGAGGGGGTGAAGGCAATTGGGCATTCTAACGTGTACGCCGTGGTTTTTGCAGCGCCTATCAGACCGAGCGCCGTCACATGAACAACGCCTTACACCTGCACATCCCATGGTTATTTCTCATTACAGACCAAGGGGTAAAAACCACCCCCGCGAATGCAGTACAATCGCCCCCTTTTTCTTGGCAACGAGTCGAAGCCAATGATCGAACCCAAGCGCGTCCTGCGCGCCCTAGCCGAACACTGGGCCCTGATCGAGCCGCTGTGCGAGCGTTTCGACCAGGGCACCCTGAGCCTGGTCGAACTGCGCCAGCATGTGGCCCGCCAGCAGCTCGAAAGCACCCCGCAGGACATCACCCAGCTACTCGACGTGTGGATCCGCCTGGATATCCTGGTCCCGGTGGCCAAGAGCCCGAACCGTTTCGAGCTCAACGCGCAGATCCACGACTTCCTCGCCTACCTGCGCCGCGAACACCGGCTGGGCCTGTGCCTGGAGATCGAAGCCTACTTGCGCCACCTGGAGCGCCTGGCCGGGCACATCCAGGATGCCTTCGACAACCGCGACAGTGACGACCTGGCACGCCAGTTGCGCCTGCTCGACATGCGCGTGCGCGATGTGCTGAAAAAGCTCGACAACGACGAGCAGGCACTGGTGGCCGTGGCCGAACGGGCCAAGACCAGCAACCGCCAGATTCCGCTGCGCCAGCGTTATGCCGAAGTGCTGGCCACCTGGGACGAATACGTCGAGCCGATGATCCAGCTGGTCAACGCCGACGGCGCCTTCGAGCAGGGTGTACGCAAGGTCGAGACCGTGCTGCTGAAACTGCTGGGCGAACAAGCGCGCCTGGGCCACCTGGTCGACGACGACATGCTGCTGCGCACCCACGCGCGCATCCTGGAAATGCAGACCAGCGCCCAGTTGACCCTGCGCCACGCCCGCGAACTGCTGCTGCCGCTGCGCGAAGAAGCCCGCCGGCACAACGCCGTGACCCGCGGCGCCGCACTGGCCCTGTCGGTGATCCGGCGCAAAGGCATCGATGCCGTGCCGCAGGCGGCCATGCCGATGTTCACCCGCCCGCAAAGCACCTTCCTTGGCAGTGCCAGCCAGGTCGAGGCCTACGTTTACGCACTGGCTCGCTTCGAGCCCAAACCGGCGCGCTTCCCCAAAGCCCACAAGACCCAGTCCGGCGCCCTGCCCCGTGCCCCGCGCACGGTCAAGGAAATGGCCGAACGCTGCGAACAGGCCCTGCCACTGCCCGACTTGATGGTCTGGCTGCTGGAGCAGGAGCCCGAAGGCGCCACCGACGAGCTGCTGTACTGGTTCTCGCGCCTGTCGCGGGAAAAGCGCTTCAAGCGCGAACGCCTCGACCGCCGCGAATACACCACTCAGGAACATTTGGTCAGCCTGCATTCGTTCGCCCTGACCTCCAGCCGCGAAGACGCCCCCAGCGCGCCTACCGAACCCAACGCGAGCCCAGCCCATGCATCTTGATCTTTCCGAACTGTCCCAGCTCGCGCCGATCTTCCGCGAGCTGTTCAAAGGCTTCCACGTCAGCCGGCGCGACCCTGAGCTGTACGCCCAGCTGTCGAACTTCCAGGACCAGTACCGCACCCTGTTCAAGGCCCTGGGCTTCGAACTGGTGTGCGATACCCGTGGTTTCTACTACTTCGTGCCGGACATGACCGCCGCGCAGGTCAACAAGACCGCGCAGCGCCTGTCGCTGTTCACCTTCATCCTGGTCGAGCACCTTGCTGACCAGGGCCGCGACCCGATGGCCGTGCTCGACGGTGGCAGCATCGGCCGCGACGAACTGCCCTCGCTGCTGGACAAGTACCGCGACCTTTTCCTGCAGGCCGAAGTGCAGACCGTGGACGAGCTGGAAGAAAAAATCCTGCGGCGCATGACCCAGCTCGGCTTCGCCCATGAGGAAGGCGGCATCTACCGCTTCCTGCCGCCCATGCACCGCTTCCTTGATGTGTGCCTGTCGGTGCAGCAGGACCGCGACCTGGCCGCCACCCTGCACAGCGCCCTGCCGCTGCCGACCCCGGTACTGGTCGAGGAAGAAAGCGCCGAAGAACTCAACCGTACCGACGACCCGCTCGACCTCACGCCTTTCCAGGGCGAGGAAAGCGAAGAGGACGCCCTGGCCCGGGCCATCCGCGAAGAGCAACAGGAGATTGACGCATGAGCCAGGAACGCTACGGCATCCGCCGCTTCGCATTGCTCAACACCGCCGGCTACAGCCTTGGCCTGTTCCCGCTGGAGCACCCGCTTTCGGTATACGGCGCCAACAACCTGGGTAAATCGGCGTCGATCAACGCCCTGCAGTTCCCGATCCTGGCACGCATGTCGGACATGAGTTTCGGCAAGTACAGCCTTGAGCAATCGCGCCGTTTCTACTTCGCCAGCGACACCTCGTACATTCTTTGCGAACTGAGCCTGCCCCACGGCCCGCACGTGATCGGTGTGGTCGGGCGCGGCCCGGGTGGCGGTTTCGGCCACCAGTTCTTCGCCTACAAGGGCGAACTGGACCTGGCCCACTACCAGAAGAACGACACCTGCCTGCGTCAGAAAGAGCTGTTCACCAACCTTGAACGCCTGGGGATCAAGGCTTACGAACTGAAGCCGGACGAACTGCGCCGGCTGCTGGTGGGCGGACACACTTCGGTGCCGCTGGACCTGACCATGATCCCGCTGCGCTCCACCAGCGAGCAAAGCCTGAAAACCTTCCGCGCGCTGTTCATCAACCTGCTGCACATGCGTGAGATCACCGCCGCCAAGCTCAAGCAGCTGTTCCTCGACGCCTTCGAACACAGCCTGCGCTCGGGCAGCGTCGACTACATCGCTGCGTGCGAGGAAGCCTTCCGCGACGTACGCCGCATGGAGCAGGACTACAACGCCCTGGTCGCTGCCGGCCCGTTGGTCGAGGCCCTGGCCGGTGGCGTGGCCCAGCGCGATATCCTGCGTGGCAAGCTGCACCGCATTTCGCCTGTGCTCGACACCCTGCTGGGCACCTGGCAGGAATACGCCATGGCGCGCAAGGAAGAGCTGGTCATCCAGTCCGAGCACTACCGTGGCGAGCAGGACCGCCTGCAGAACGACCAGCGTGGCGGCACCCAGGAGCTGATGCGCCTGGAGCGTGAAATTACCGGTATCCAGCGCTGGCTAGGCGAGCTGTCGGTGCTCAAGCACCGCTTTGCGCTGGTCGATGACGTCAAGGTACTGGAGCAGCACCTGCTGGCGGCCAAAGACGCCCACGACGAGCTGGCCGGCGCGCTGGCCCAGTCACGGCAGTTCAGTGCCGAAGACCTCGACGAGCGCGTACGCGACCTGGAAAAACGCCTGAAGCAGGTCAAGCAGCAGCTGGATCACGCTGACAACAACAGCTATGCCCGCCTGCGCGAAGAGTTCTCGCAGCAGGACGTCGACCGCCTGATGCGCCTGTTCAACGGCGCGCTGTTCAGCCTGCCGCTGGGCGATCGCGGTATCGAGCTGGACGACAGCGACCTGTGGGTAAAATCGCTGGAAGCGGTGCTCGACGGCTTCAAGGGCGAACGCTTCGAGGCCCCAGGCCTGGCCATCGACCTGACCCACATCGACCCGCCGGCACTGCAGGCCCTGGCCGACCGGGCCGCCCTGCGCGACCAGAAAGAGCGCCTGGAAAAAGAACTCAAGCAGCTCAAGACCCAGCAAGCCGTGGCCGCCGACCGCTCCGCCTCCAAAGCGCAGACCGAAACCCTGTACCAGGAAGTGCTGGACGCGCAGAAGGCGCTGGAAGACTTCCGCCGCAGCCAAACCCTCGCCGCCGAAGAGCCCGAGAAGCTGGAACAGCTCTCGCAGCTGGAAGCGGCCCAGGACGAACTCAAGCGCTCCAGCGACGCCTTCACCGAGCGCGTCCAGCAGCTGTCAGCCAAGTTGCAATTGGTCGGCCGCCAGCTCGGCGACCTCGAGTCCAAGCAGCGCACCCTGGAAGACGCCCTGCGCCGTCGCCAGCTGCTGCCGGCCGACCTGCCCTACGGCACGCCTTACATGGAAGCCATCGACGACTCGATGGACAACCTGCTGCCGCTGCTCAATGACTACCAGGACAGCTGGCAAAGCCTGCAGCGGGTGGACAACCAGATCGAGGCGCTGTACGCCCAGGTGCGCCTGAAAGGCGTTGCCAAGTTCGACAGCGAAGACGACATGGAACGCCGTCTGCAACTGCTGGTGAACGCCTACGCGCACCGTACCGACGAAGCCCTGACCTTGGCCAAGGCACGCCGCGCTGCGGTCACCGACATCGCCCGAACCCTGCGCAACATCCGCAGCGACTACGACAGCCTCGAGCACCAGCTGGCCCTGTTCAACCGCGAGATCAACAAGCGCCAGGTGTCCAACCTGGAAAGCTTCCGCGTGGTACTGGCGCCGAACAAGGAAGCGCTCAAGCACATCGACCAGATTATCCACAGTGCCGGCCAGTACGAAGAAGGCGAAACCCTGTCGGTCTTCGACCTGACCCAGAGTGCAGACCAGGACAACAAGAACGAAGAGGCCAAGGAGTACCTGGCACGGCTGGTGGCGGCCAACCACAACCAGCTGGGCCTGAAGGACCTGTTCGAGCTGGCGTTCGAGATCACCAAGGTCAATGGCCAGCCGATCATCCACGCCGACATCGACGGTGCGGCGTCCAACGGCACCACCATGACCATCAAGGCGCTGACCAACATGTACCTGCTGCTGCACCTGATGGACCGTGACCTGGCCGGGCGCATTCGCCTGCCGTACTACCTGGACGAAGCGGCAGACATCGACGAACGCAACCAGGCGGCACTGCTGGAGACCAGCCAGCAACTGGGCTTCGTGCCGATCCTGGCGAGTGTGAAACCACAGGTCTCGGCGCACGTTGCGATCGACCTGGAAGGTGGCAGCGGGCCGAACGGCATCTACATCGACGAGGCGGACTGGAAGTTCATCAGCCGGCTGGATGAAGTGAAAGCGGTTGTGCGTGAGGATCAGGCCGAGGAGCTGGCCTGAGATAGCCGGGGCCGCGTTGCGGCCCATTCGCGGGTAAACCCGCTCCTACGACGGCCTGTGTCCAGTCACCGATGCGTACGACGGCCTGTGTCCAACCACCGAGCGAATGTAGGAGCGGGTTTACCCGCGAATACGGTGGCGGCGGCAACG
>NZ_JAOCDI010000067.1:0-19560 GCF_029840855.1 Pseudomonas sp. GD03862 | reverse complement strand
AGCGGGTGAACTGGTGCGTACCCTTGACAAGCTACGCGGCGAGATCAAGTACGAGTACGAAGCCAATGGCCAATTGCGCAGTCGCGATACCGGCTCGCTGATCGGCAGCGAGGAGTTCCGCTACGACCCGGCAGCCAACCGCCTGGACTTCAATGCGCGGCAGTTCGACAAGGTCAAGGACAACCGGATCAAACAGTGGCGGGATCAGGAGTATCGCTACGACCCGTGGGGCAATCTGATCGAGAAGCGCTCGGGGCATAGTAAGCTGCAGCACTTCAGCTATGACTGCGAGAACCGCCTGGTGCGGGCGGAGACGTTGGTCAATGGCAAGCTGGAAAGCCGAGGCGAGTACCGGTACGACAGCCTTGGGCGGCGGGTGGCCAAGCAGGCTGAAATCAAGGGCGAGGTCGAACAGAAGCGCTTCCTCTGGCAGGGGCTGAGGATGCTGCGGGAGGAAACGCCTGCGAAGAGCATCTTGTACCTGTACGAGCCGGGTAGCTATGCGCCGTTAGCGCGGGTCGATCAAGTTGAAGGGGAAGAGCAGAAGGTCTATTACTTCCATACGGATCAGATTGGTACGCCGTTGGAGTTGACGGACAGTGAGGGCAAGATTGTTTGGCAGGCGACGTATCGGTCTTGGGGGGCGATTGAGCAACTGGCGATCAATGAAGTCGAGCAGAATCTACGGTTCCAAGGCCAGTATTTTGATGGCGAAACGGCGCTTCATTACAATACGCTAAGATACTATGATCCTGAAGTTGGTAGATTCACTGGCCAAGACCCAATTGGCTTGCGGGGTGGGATAAATCTTTTCAGATATAATGTTAATCCAATCTGTTGGATTGACCCCACCGGACTCGCTCCATGCCAAGTAAGAGTTGTTAATAATACAAGAATTCATGGTCGTGGACAGGTTGACGGAACCCCTGGGCATGATCAGTTTTCTGAAGCAATCGCTAATAAATTGGCTATGAGCGGAAAGTTCTCGGATGTGTATTTAAACCGTTCATATAGTTTTGCTAATGGGCGAGGCGTCTCAGCTCGACGTCCAGATGTTATGGCTGTTGATATTAACGGGAAGGTACATGCGATCGAGCTTGCATCCAAGACGGATATGGGCAGGAAGCTTCCTACGCTTACATCGCGTAACGAAACGGCAATGAGTAACTTGCCTCTTAACAAGCAAGGCGAAATTTTGGTGTTAGAGCATCCATATAATGCCGCTGATATGAAGTCTATGCTTGATGATTTGATTTCTGGAATATAGGTGAATTTATGTCCATTGCGTTAGCTTTATACGGTATTGAGGGCGTCACCTCTAGATTGGCTCTGAAGTTTGCCAAGCACTATTTTTCTTGTCTGAATTTGCCGATTACAGGTGCGGCTTATTTTAAATATCTGAGTAATGGGGATCATGTCGGCGATCATGATTTAGTAATGGTAGAAATGACCGAGCTCGAAGAGAAAATAAACAACGGTATTGCTACTGCTTTTAGGGTATACAACGAGGCAGCAGGTGCTACCCCATGGTTTGCATCCTTCGGTTATACTACGAACGATTTTGGCGGCTTCTATCATTTTGATGGTCAGTGCTCTGGCGATTTTATTGAGCTAGAGGGAATGATAAAATTTATTAAGGGCGTTTCTGCTGATATTGCAGTGCCGTACGGTATCATCTATAGTTGCGACAAGGTAAGTAAGGCGTTTAGCTATGCTGCTGGGAATAATATGGTAACGATGTATCCGTATGAAAATTCATCGGCGTTCAAGAAGGAAGTTCCCGGCAGATTTCAGGGGCGAGAGCGCTATAAGGATCTTCTATTGAGAATGGTGTATCCCGTTAACGTGATTAGCAGTAAACATTTAGAAATTCGCGTTGGAGGGGTGGTGCTGAAAGACTGGATTGGTGAGAGTGCGGGACGAGGAAAGCTCGAAGCTCTGACTTCTTCCACATGGTTGTGGTATGTAGAGGCCGATCAGCTTGAAGAAGTAAATAAGTCTCTGGGTGAGGCAGGTATCCTAATTTCGTGGAAGAAGTTGGAGGTCAAAAAGCGTTTTTGAGTCATATAGAGTAGAGGTTGATGACTGCTATTTCGCTTGATGTTGTAGGTGTAATTGCTCCTGCTTTGTGTTAGGTATACCCCAATAATGTGTCGTGAGGGGTGATCTTTAAAAATAAAGAAAGCGACCGTGGGGCGGTAGCCGCCCCAATTCTTCTATATGCCGCATAATGATTATCGATGTGAACTTCAAGTCTAGGTACTTGTAGTTCAACAAGGGCGCGTAGATCGAGCGTTTTTGATAACCGTGACAGACACTCTTAGTGAGCTAGCGTCGCTGGAGCAAGCACGATGGCGTAGTGCAGTGCATCAGCTACCCAGCCGGCACCACTATTTTCAACTGCAAATTTACCCGGCACGCTTGCCAACGTTGCTGCGCTAGGCCATGCCGCATCCAAAGCCACCAAAGTTGAAAACCTGCTGAACATGACGGATGCCACGCGCGGCAAGCTGAAGAAGTGGGCAGCGTCACGTGGCAAACCCGGCAGTGTATCTGCCGCCAGGGCCATGAAAGGGCGCCTGAAACTGGTGCGCATGGGCGGAAACCTCTACTTCGAAATACCCGCCAATAGCCAGGCAAGTTTGTACAGGCTGCCCGGTCGGGGCAGTAACCTGCATGTGGCTGCTTTCAATACCGCCAAGGCGATGCGTGCAACTGCCCATATTGACTCGGCCGGGTACAGCAGCCGTGGCGTAGGCAAAGTACTGACGGGTGCCAAATTAGGCGGGGCATTGGCGTTCGGCCCCCAGGCTTACCTAGATGCGACGGAGGCAAAAAGCGTCTCGGAGTTCCTCCAGAAGTCAGCTTACACCCAGCCGACCAATGCATTGGCCTTTGGTGTCGGTGTATTGGTCGGCGGGCTAACAGGGCCGGCTATAGTCGTGATTGCCTTGTCTTTGGGTGCGGGTTTGGCAGTTCAGTTTGTCATGAGTGATGATTTTTCGGGGCTGGGCACTACCCTGGGTAATTTCTTGACGGGGAAGGATTAAATGTTTACCACAGAACGTTTTTTTAAAAAAATCTGGTCGGTGTGGCTGCTGGTCGTGATATTGGCCCTGATGATGACCGGAGTGGCGCCGCCATTCATGGCGGTGCCGGCGATCCTGATCATTATCGTTATGACGCTGTGGTGCATCAATTGTGCTTACCGCAGTGAGCACTTTGTAAGTTTCGCGAATTTGCGCATGTTCTTCAATATGTCAGTTGCACCAATGTTCGCATCGCTGCTGACACTGGGTGTTACCTACAAAAAAATGAAGTTGGGAGCGGCGACTTCTTTGATGTTAGGGCTCGCACCCGTCGTGCTGGTGTTGTTGACCTATGCAATGGCTTATTACTGGCGCAGTAAAAGTGATATTCTCCACTTTAAAGGGCAGCGCGTGGAATCCATCGAGCCGCCCCAGAAAGTTCAGTGGTGGCAGGCGGGTTTGGCGGCGGGCTTGAGCAGCGTGATCTATCCGCTGATGAAAAGCCATGACGTGCCGGCCACCGGGTTGATCTACTTCTTTGCGCTAATGTCCGTGTTCATGGTGTTTTACAATCGTGACAAGATCAGTGCACTCAGAGAGCTGAAAGTGCGCGAAGCGAAGGAAAACCGTCAATACACATTCATGGATATTGAAACTATTCAGAGCATGCGTGCTGCCTCGTGGTTGGGCAGGCTTTTCGCCGTACGGGCGCGCTGATGTTCACCGTTACAGGGAGTAAATTATGCTAACTGACGTTCTTTCCATGCTCGCGCCGCAAAACAGGCGATTGTTCAAGCTGAATATCCTGACACAAACAGCCAACGATGAGTTTTTGCTTGAGCACTTTTCCGGCACTGAAGAGCTTTCCAAACTCTATGAATTCGATCTGGCCTTGCTCAGCCAACAGAGCGATGTAAAGCTCAAGTCACTGATTGGCAGCCAGGCCACGATAGAAATCGAGTTATCCAACGGCTCTTTCCGCTACATTAACGGCTATGTTCAGCGGTTTAGCACCCAAGGCAGCGACGGCGGCTATGTGCGTTATGCAGCCGTGCTAGGGCCGTGGCTGTGGATGCTGACTTGCCGCTTCGATACACGCATTTTTCAAGAAAAATCGGTCCAGGCTGTTGTCAGTGAAGTGTTCGCCGGATTTGGCACGCTGGCCAAGTACGAATTTCGTGTAAGCAAGCCGCTCAAATCGCACAGCTACATTACCCAGTACCGCGAGAGCGATTTCAACTTTGTGCAGCGCTTGCTTGAGAGCGAAGGGCTTTTCTACTACTTCGAGCACACGGCCGACTCCCACCTGATGGTCATCACCGATGACTCCAGCACCTTGTTGCCGCTGCCCGAACAGCCGCAGATTCGCTACCACTCCGCGTCGGTTACCGAAACCGCTGATTCCATTACTCAGTGGCAGTCAACGCGGCAGCTGCAATCCGGTCAAATTGCCGTTCGCACGTTCGACTATCGCCAACCGCGCAACTTCCTACCTGTGACCATGCAAAGCTTGAATCAACAGGGCGATGTGGACAGGTTCGAGATTTATGATTTCCCGGGCCAGTACACCCATGGCAGCTACGAAGATGGCGAAGCCATCGTACGCAACCGTATCGAAGCGCTCGAGTTGATGGGCAAGACCTTCTACGGCGAGAGCAATTGCCGGGCCATGAAGCCGGGTTACACTTTTGAGTTGACCCAGCATTATCTGCACGACACCGGTGACGCTGAGAACCGTAAGTTTTTGTTGCTGAGCGTGGAGCATCGCGGCAGCAACAACTACATGACTGGCGACCAGGCCGGTTACGTCAACCGATTCGTGTGCGTGCGTAAAAAAATCGCATACCGCCCGCAGTTAAACACCCGCAAGCCTTTGATCAACGGCCCGCAGACCGCCATCGTTGTCGGCCCCCCAGGCGAGGAAATCTTCACCGACGAACTGGGCCGGGTAAAGCTTCAGTTTCACTGGGATCGCCAGGGGCAGTTCAACGATCACAGCTCGTGCTGGGTACGTGTCGCCCAGTCCGGTGCCAGCGGTGGCTTCGGTAGCATCCAGATTCCGCGCGTAGGCGACGAAGTGGTGGTGGTGTTCCTCGACGGCAACCCGGACCGGCCGCTGATCATGGGCAGCCTGTACAACAGCACCAACACCCCGCCATGGTCGCTGCCGGCGAACAAGACCCAAAGTGGGTTCCTGACGCGGTCGATGAAGGGCGACGGCGGTACCGCCAACTTCTTCCGCTTCGAGGACAAGGCCGGCGCCGAGCAGATCATCATGCATGCCGAGCGCAACATGGATACCGAGATCGAGCTGGATGAGACCCATGATGTGGGGAATAACCGCTCGATTACTGTTGGTGGTACGCACACCGAAACGGTCAAGAAAGACACCGTGGTGCAGGTGACCGAAGGTTCCTACACCCTGCAGGTCGACAACCAGTTCATCCAGGTGGCCGCCAAGCAGCACATCATCCTGCAGGTGGGCGACAGCAGCATCACGCTGACCCCGGAAGGCATCGAGATCAAAGGCAAGGTCATCGTGACCACCAGTACCGACACCACCCAGATCACTGGCGCCGCAGTGCGGATCAACGACTGAGGCAAGGTTCATGTACAAGCCCTCGATCTACGACCGCCTCTCCGCCAGGCGCGCAGCGCAAGAGGAGGCTGTGCGGCTGGCCAGTCTGGCGGAAGCTGCTCATGTGCCGGAGCCTGTGCCCGAGCCGAAAACGGTGCCAGCCGTGTTGCAGGATGTAGCCAGCGCTTTCACCTTCGCAGGGTTCTCCTTGCAGTTTCCGCTCGGCTTTCGTTTTCGCGACATCCAGACCACCCTCGAGCATGAAGGCGAGCCGGTCAGCCTCAGCATCCGCCGCCGTGATGTACGCGCCAGGCAGCCGCTGGAGCAACTGTTCCAGAGCGCAGTCGAGGCTTTGCGCGAATTGAACCCGCAACTGCGCGTGATTCGCCAACGTGACTGCCTCCTGGCTGGGAACCCGGCCAAGGTCGTGGACTTTCACTTCAATGCCGGCCACGAGCCTCGGCACGGTCGCCTGGTCGGCGCACTGGTGCCCATCGCCGGCAGCGATTTGCTGCAATGGCTGGATATCTCCAGCGTGATCGACCCCAGCAAGCCCGGCCTGAGCCAGTGGCTGGCCGAGTTCGACCGCATGCTCGATGGCTTCGCGCAGGGCTGACCCCGATTTTTTCGCTATCAGGAATTTTCATCGCATGGATTACGAATTACAGGAAGGCGGCATTGCGCTGCCGGCAGGTTTCGAGGACCGCACGGTCAACATGTTCGTCCTGGGTGCCAGTGTCCCCGCACCCTTGAGCATCACCATCTCGCGTGACACCTTGCTGCCGGACGAAGCGCTGCAGGCCTATGTCGATCGCCAGGTCAAGCTGCTCACCTCCAAGCTGCGCGGCTACACCCGCATGGGCAACAAGGTCGTCACGCTCTCGGTTACCGCACCCATTGCCGGTATCCAGATCGACGCCTATTACATGAACCAGGGCCGCCCGCTGTACCAGCGCCAGGCGGCCTTCATCATCAGCCCCGGGCGTGCCCTGATCTTCTCCACCACTGCACAGGCCGACTTCAGTGCCCAGCAGAACCAGGACTGGGACAACCTGTTGGCCAGCTTCACCCCGCGTGCCCCGTCCGAAACCAGCGCCGAGTCCGGCGAACAGGAGTAACCCCTCATGTTCGAAGCGGCCAGGTTCGGCGACGAGATATCGCACACCAGCGCGCTGGGGGGCTTCCTGATCGGGGCCGCCCTGGGGATTGCGCTGGTGGCCACGGTGGCCATTGCCACGTTCACCTGCGGGTTCGGCGTGGCCTTGCTGGCCGGCCTCGCAGCCGGCATCGGGGGCAGCTTGCTGACCGCCGCCGGAGAGGCGATAGGCAGTATGTTCTCGTCCCCCTCAGGGACGATAACCACTGCCTCACCCAACGTGTTCATCAACAGCCGCAAGGCCGCCCGCGTCGAAAAAAGCATCGGTGCCTGCGACAAGCACCCAGGGCCGGTGCAGATTGCCGAAGGCTCGACCAACGTCTTCATCAACAGCGTCGCCGCCGCGCGCAAGGGCGACAAGCTGACCTGCGGCGCCACCATTTCCGGTGGTTCGGACAACGTCATCATCGGCGGCGGCACCTACCGTTACCTGCCCGTGGACGATGAAGTCCCGGAGTGGCTGCGCACCACCGTGGATGTGCTGATGGCCATCGCCGGTGCCGCAGGCGGTATCGCCCAGCTGATCAAGGCGGGTACCCAGGCCGGCATGAAAGCCGTCATGCCTTGCGCGCTGAAGTTCACGGCCGGCTTCGTCGCCGGTGAGGTGGCCAGCCGTTACGTGGTCGAACCCGTGGCCCGCAAGGCTATCGGCGGCCTGGTCGGCAACCCGGTCGACCTCACGACGGGCCGCAAGCTCATCCCCGATGAAATCGACTTCAGCCTGCCGGGCCTGATGCCGATCGAGTGGTCGCGCTTCTACGCCAGCGACCTGACGGTCGACAGCGTACTCGGCCGCGGCTGGGTGCTGCCCTGGGAGCAGAGCCTGCGCCGCCAGGGGGCATTCATCTACCTCACCGACAACCAGGGCCGCGAAGTCCCGTTCGTGACCCTGCAACCGGGGCAGCGCATCTACAACCCGCACGAGCAGGTGTACCTGGTGTGCACCGAGGGCGGCCACTACATCCTGCAGACCCTCGATAACCTGTTCTTCTACTTCGGCGAAGTGCCAGACACCAACACCGAAGTGCCGCTGCAGCGTATCGAGAACGTCCTCGGCCACTTCCTGCACTTCACCCGCACGCCCGACGGCAGACTGACCGACATCAGCGCCACCGGCGGCACCCGCGTGCACCTGCACTACGACAACCCGCTGGGTCGCCTGACCGACATCAAGCGCGTGGTGAACAACGAAGCGGTGGAAACGCTTACCCAGTACCGCTACGACGAACACGGCCAGCTGAGCGCGGTGATCAACCGCAACGGCGACACCGTGCGCAGCTTCAGCTACGCAGACGGCCTGATGGTGACCCACAGCAACGCGCTGGGGCTGGGCTGCCACTACCGTTGGCAAACCCTGGGCGACAAGCCACGTGTGGTCGAGCACTGGACCAGCGACGGCGAGCACTACCACTTCCGCTACGACCTCGATAGCCGCACCAGCTGGGCCACCGACGTGCTCGGCCGCGAGCTGGAAGTACGGTACAACGCCGACCACCGTGTGGTCGCCAGCCGCGACTATGGCGGCGAGCGTTACGTCATCGAGCTGGACGAACACGGCAATATGGTTGGCCTGACCTTGCCGGACGGTAACCGCCTGCAATTCAAGTACGACGAATTCTCCCGCTTGCTCGAAGAGACCGACCCGCTGGGCCGCAAGACCACCTACGAATATCACCACCTGACCACGCTGGTGACCCAGGTCAGCTACCCGGATGGCAGCACCTGGCGAGCGCGTTACGACGACAAGGGCAACCTGCTCGCCGAATTCGATGCCCTCGGCCAGATGACCGAGTACCTGAACAGCGATGACGGCCTGCCGCACACCATCATCGATGCGACCTACAAGTCCAAGTACCTGTGGTGGAACACCCTGGCCCAGGTCGAGCGCTACCAGGACTGCTCGGGCAAGAGTACGTACTACCGCTATGACGAACGCCAGCACCTGGTGGCGGTGACCAATGCGCTGAACCAGACCACCACGCTGGAGCGCAAGCCCGACGGCGAAGTGCTGCGCATCAGCCACCCGGACGGCACCACGGAAAGCTTCACCTACAACGTATACGGTCAGGTGCTCAGCCACACCGACGGCAAGGGCCAGACCACTCGCCTGATGCGCACCGCCCGCGGCCTGCCGAGCAGCCGCCAGGATGCCAAGGGCCAGCGGGTTCGCTACGAGTACGACAAGGCCATTCGCCTGACCGCGCTGGTCAACGAAAACAACGCCACGTACAGCTTTGGCTACGACGCTTCGGACCGGCTGAGCGAAGAAGTGCGGGTAGATAACCTGACCCGACGTTTCAGCTACAACGTCGGTGGCCATCTCACACGACTGGATGAGATTGGCTATGGCGACAATGCCGAACGGCCAGAGCGCCATACGCTGTTCGAGCGTGATGCCATTGGCCGCTTGGTCGCCAAGATCAACCGTGATGCGAGCCAGACATTCGCATACGACGACGGCGACCGGCTGCTGAGCATCGAGCGGCAACCGACCGGGATCGGCAAGCAGCTTGGGATCACAGAAGAAAAGCTGGAATACACCTACGATATGCTCGGCCGTCTGACCAAAGAAATCACCCCTGACGGCACGCTCAGCTACGAGTACGACCCGCTTAGCAACCTGACCACGCTGACCCTGCCGGATGGGCGTAAGGTCAATCACCTGTATTACGGCAGTGGCCACCTGCACCAGTTGAACCTGGACGGGCTGGTGATCAGCGACATGGAGCGCGATGACCTGCACCGTGAGGTGTACCGGACCCAGGGCAAGCTCACCAGTTGCTTCGGTTATGACGCCATGGGGCGCAAGGCGTGGCAGTTTGCGTCAACCTTGTCGGCCGACAAGCTCTCGCAGGTGCATAACACTGGCGTGAATACCTCGTTGCTGGTGGAGCACGCCTACAACCCGATCCACCGCCGTTACCAGTACGACCCGGCCGGTGAACTGGTGCGCACCCTCGACAAGCTACGCGGCGAGATCAAGTACGAATACGAAGCCAACGGCCAATTGCGCAGTCGCGATACCGGTTCGCTGATCGGCAGCGAGGAGTTCCGCTACGACCCGGCAGCCAACCGCCTGGACTTCAATGCGCGGCAGTTCGACAAGGTCAAGGACAACCGCATCAAACAGTGGCGGGATCAGGAGTACCGCTACGACCCGTGGGGCAACCTGATCGAGAAGCGCTCGGGGCACAGCAAGCTGCAGAGCTTTAGCTATGACTGCGAGAACCGGCTGGTGCGGGCGGAGACGTTGGTCAATGGCAAACTGGAAAGCCGAGGCGAGTATCGTTACGACAGCTTGGGGAGGCGAATAGCCAAGCAGGCTGAAATCAATGGCGAGGTCGAGCAGAAGCGCTTTCTCTGGCAAGGCTTGCGAATGCTGCGTGAGGAGACGCCTGGGCAGAACATCCTGTACCTGTACGAGCCGGGTAGCTATGCACCGTTAGCGCGGGTTGATCAGGTTGAAGGGGAAGGGCAGAAGGTCTATTACTTCCATACGGATCAGATTGGTACGCCGTTGGAGCTGACGGACAGTGACGGCAAAATCGTTTGGCAGGCGACATATCGTTCGTGGGGGGCGTTAGAGCAACTGGTTATCGGTGAGGTCGAGCAGAACCTTCGGTTCCAAGGCCAATACTATGATTTTGAAACGGGACTTTACTATAATACTTTCAGATATTATGAGTCCTGCGTAGGGAGATATATTACTCATGATCCGATAGGTCTCTTGGGTGGATTGAATCTCTATCAATATGGTGTAAACCCAACTGGCTGGCTGGATCCGCTTGGTTGGGCAGGTAATCCTGCTAATGCAACTCATATAACTTATGAAGGTATCAAAAATGGTAAGCCATATATTGGTTATGCCAGCAAGCCAGGACTGGGGCATTCGGCGGAAGATGTGTTACGGTATAGATACCCAAATACATCAGGCTTCGATCAAGCCCCTAAACCGATATTTGTTGGTGACGGCCAATCTGGCAAAAATATTGCTAGGGGGCTGGAGCAGCGGGTTTTCGAAGATCGCGGTGGGCTTGCGAAAACTTCGAACTTACAGAATCCAGTCGGAGCCAAAAATCCCAACGCGGCCACGTACCTCGCAGCCGCAGATGAATATAGAGCAAAAACCAACGCGGCTAAAGTGATGAAAACAGGAGCTTCTGGATGTTGAAAAGTGTGAAGTGGGTTGAAGATTCGGTTTTGGTCGTAAAGTTAGATGATGCTCTCTTTACTCTAGCCCAAATGAGAGTTAATGGCTTGATGGAGTTCTTTGATGTGTTCAGCGTTAATGATGATTGGCGAGGTTGCGATCTGAATAATGCTAACTTGCTATTTTGTATTTTTGTTGCAGAGAAGCGACTAAAGTCTTTATTTGTGAGAGTTCTTGCAAAAGACGAGGTTGTTGTGAATCATCGCCCCATTAACAGGCAAATGCTTTCTTTTGAATGGGTTGCCGAGGATACCTATACTGCCAATCTTATCGAGTTGACTGATCGATACTCAAGCTTTGGGGCGCGGGTGATTAAGTCGGATCTCTCTGTTAGCGCTGATTTGGACATTATTAATTCGCATGAACTGTGTGGTGTCTTTGGTGAGCCGGACAAGCTGAAAGCAAGACTTAAATTCTTTCATGATACAGGTATTAATTGGGATGAGCAAAAAAAAATTATATATCCAAGCTTAGAGCGCCCTAAAAATTTCCCCGCAAATTAGCATACGCTATATGAGCAGATTGGAACTCGAATATGGGGCGTGCAAAGGCGGATATTTTTTTTGAGCAATTGCAGTTTTTGGAAGGTGATGCAGATTGCTTGACTGTTTTGCTGCCTATATTGAATCAGTTGGCGGCCGATTTGGTTGAAGCCCCTTGCTCTCAATATGGTATGGCAATGCTCCCGCTGTTTAGGAGGTGTATGCTTGGTATTAATGCGTTGGCACTTCCAATTGAAACAGCTGAAAGAGATTCCTTGTTGGACGTTCTGTATAGGCTTGGAGAGCTTGTAGGGATATCAAGAGAAAGCTTTTACCTTGAGGCATGGCGAGGAGATTGGTAGAGTTGAGTGTTTTTTGTATATTGCTGTGGTTCTGGCTCTTTAAAAAATAAAGAAACACTGACCGACATCAGCGCCACCGGCGGCATCCGCGTGCACCTGCACTACGACAACCCGCTGGGTCGCCTGACCGACATCAAGCGCGTGGTGAACAACGAAGCGGTGGAAACGCTTACCCAATACCGCTACGACGAACACGGCCAGCTGAGCGCGGTGATCAACCGCAACGGCGACACCGTGCGCAGCTTCAGCTACGCCGACGGCCTGATGGTGACCCACAGCAACGCGCTGGGGCTGGGCTGCCACTACCGTTGGCAAACCCTGGGCGACAGGCCGCGCGTGGTCGAACACTGGACCAGCGACGGCGAGCACTACCACTTCCGCTACGACCTCGATAGCCGCACCAGCTGGGCCACCGACGTGCTCGGCCGCGAGCTGGAAGTGCAGTACAACGCCGACCACCGTGTGGTCGCCAGCCGCGACTATGGCGGCGAGCGTTACGCCATCGAGCTGGACGAACACGGCAATATGGTTGGCCTGACCTTGCCGGACGGTAACCGCCTGCAATTCAAGTACGACGAATTCTCCCGCCTGCTCGAAGAGACCGACCCGCTGGGCCGCAAGACCCAGTACGAATATCACCACCTGACCACGCTGGTGACCCAGGTCAGCTACCCGGATGGCAGCACCTGGCGAGCGCGCTACGACGACAAGGGCAACCTGCTCGCCGAATTCGATGCCCTCGGCCAGATGACCGAGTACCTGAACAGCGATGACGGCCTGCCGCACACCATCATCGATGCGACCTACAAGTCCAAGTACCTGTGGTGGAACACCCTGGCCCAGGTCGAGCGTTATCAGGACTGCTCGGGCAAGAGCACCTGGTACCGCTATGACGAGCGCCAGCACCTAGTCGCGGTAACGGACGCGCTGAACCAGACCACCACGCTGGAACGCAAGCCCGACGGCGAAGTGCAGCGCATCAGCCACCCGGACGGCACCACCGAAACCTTCACCTACAACGTCTACGGCCAGGTACTCAGCCACACCGACGGCAAGGGCCAGACCACCCGCCTGATACGCACGGCCCGCGGCCTGCCGAGCAGCCGCCAGGATGCCAAGGGCCAGCGGGTTCGCTACGAGTACGACAAGGCCATTCGCCTGACCGCGCTGGTCAACGAGAACAACGCCACGTACAGCTTTGCCTACGACGTGTCGGACCGGCTGAGCGAAGAAGTGCGGGTGGATAACCTGACCCGGCGTTTCAGCTACGACGTCGGTGGCCATCTCACACGACTGGATGAGATTGGCTATGGCGAAAATGCCGAGCGGCCCGAGCGCCATACGCTGTTCGAGCGTGATGCCATTGGCCGTTTGATTGCCAAGCTCAATAGCGATGCGCGGCAAGACTTCGTCTACGACGACGGCGACCGGCTGCTGAGCATCGAGCGGCAACCGAGCGGGATCGGCAAGCAGCTTGGGATCACAGAAGAAAAGCTTGAGTACACCTACGATCTGCTCGGCCGTCTGACCAAAGAAATCACCCCTGACGGCACGCTTGGCTACGAGTACGACCCGCTCAGCAACCTGACCACGCTGACCCTGCCGGATGGGCGTAAGGTCAATCACCTGTATTACGGCAGTGGCCACCTGCACCAGCTGAACCTGGATGGTCAGGTGATCAGCGACATGGAGCGCGATGACCTGCACCGCGAGGTGTACCGGACCCAGGGCAAGCTCACCAGTTGCTTCGGTTATGACGCCATGGGGCGCAAGGCCTGGCAGTTTGCCTCGACCTTGCCGGCCGACAAGCTCTCGCAGGTGCACAACACCGGCATCAATACCTCGTTGCTGGTCGAGCACGCCTACAACCCGATCCACCGCCGTTACCAGTACGACCCGGCCGGTGAACTGGTGCGTACCCTCGACAAGCTACGCGGTGAGATCAAGTACGAATACGAAGCCAACGGCCAGTTGCGCAGTCGTGATACTGGCTCCTTGATCGGCAGCGAGGAATTCCGCTACGACCCGGCAGCCAACCGCCTGGACTTCAATGCGCGGCAGTTCGACAAGGTCAAGGACAACCGGATCAAACAGTGGCGGGATCAGGAGTACCGCTACGACCCGTGGGGCAATCTGGTCGAGAAACGCTCGGGGCACAGCAAGCTGCAGCACTTCAGCTATGACTGTGAGAACCGGCTGGTGCGGGCGGAGACGTTGGTCAATGGCAAGCTGGAAAGCCAAGGCGAGTATCGTTACGACAGCTTGGGGAGGCGAATAGCCAAGCAGGCTGAAATCAATGGCGAGGTCGAGCAGAAGCGCTTTCTCTGGCAAGGGCTAAGGATGCTGCGGGAGGAAACGCCTGGGCAGAGCATCTTGTACCTGTACGAGCCGGGTAGCTATGCGCCGTTGGCGCGGGTTGATCAGGTTGAAGGGGAAGAGCAGAAGGTCTATTACTTCCATACTGATCAGATTGGTACGCCGCTGGAGCTGACGGACAGCCTGGGTGAGGTTGTTTGGCAGGCGACGTACCGCTCTTGGGGGGCGGTAGAGCAACTGTCTGCTAGTAAGATTGAGCAGAACTTACGCTTTCAGGGTCAGTACTTCGATGGCGAAACGGGGCTTAACTACAACATCTACCGATTTTATGATTCTGAATCAGGTCGCTTTATTACTCAAGACCCGATCGGGCTAACGGGTAGTTTGAATCTATATCAGTACGCAGTGAATCCTATGATATGGATTGATCCTTGGGGATTGACATGCTCGACTGATGCTAAAGCACTTAGGGCTAATATGGTGGCAGCGGGTAAGTCCGAGCCTGCGTTTAAGAACTCGGCGCACCATATTGTCATGTCTAACTCGAGTGATGTGAGAATGGTGGCGCTTCAAACTAAAATGGAGCGCTTGAGGATAGATATCAATGCTGCGGAAAATGGCATTTTCCTACCCTCGAATAGTAAAGTTAAGCTTCCTCCTGGCAGCACCTTGCCCAATCATGCAAGCATTCACACCAATGCTTATAAGCAGAAGGTCTTTGATCGCTTGGGCGATATAAATAACAGTGGTGACTTCTTGAGTGAGTTGAACAAGATCAACTCTGAAATTGCCCTCGGAATATTCTAGGCTGGATAAAAGCATGAATAACTTAAAAGATCTTGAAAGAAAATATCTAGAAATTGAATCGCGAGCTGAGGAGGTCCTGTCTTCTTGTTTGTCTGAGGCTTTATACAGATCGAGAAGAATAGTAATAAGCAAGGGGCCGCTATATAACGTCAGCCCATATGAAATCGAGCGGGCCGGATTTAAAAAAGGAAAAGCCTTGAAGAAAATTCCAGCTCATATAAAAAATACTCATCTGTATCATTTGGATGAGTATGACAAAGTGGTTTTTGTGGAGATTTATGGGCAGTCTGAAAAAATTATCAATAAGGAATTCTACCGCTATAGCGGCGGAGGTATTGAGCGGGTCCATTTTACCAGCACCGGAAAACTTAGGAATATCTCGATTTCATTGCTTGAAGAGGGAGCGGTGGTGAAAGATATGAATTGGGGTCAGTACGGATGCAGTGAGTCAAATTATGTCTACGCTGATAATCGCCTAGAAAAAATACATGTTCGGCAAAAAGAGCATATTGAATCTGCATTTAGTGACTTTGAAGTGAGCTTTAAATATGAGTCCGGCGAGTTGGTGGGTATAATAAATGTCTTCCCTAATGGTTATGAAGAACAGCGATTTCCTTGACGTAAATGCAAGGTCCAGACCTCACGGTTGCAGTGTAGTTAGCGTGAACAGCCGCCAGCACGCCAAGAGCCAGTGGATTCGCTACTAGCATGACAAAGCGCAGCGCCTGACCGCACTGGTCAACGAAAACAACGCCACGTGCAGCTTTGCCTACGACGTGTCGGACCGGCTGAGCGAAGAAGTGCGGGTGGATAACCTGACCCGGCGTTTCAGCTACAACGTCGGTGGCCATCTCACACGACTGGATGAGATTGGCTATGGCGAAAATGCCGAGCGGCCCGAGCGCCATACGCTGTTCGAGCGTGATGCCATTGGGCGTTTGGTTGCCAAGATCAACCGTGATGCGAGCCAGACATTCGCATACGACGACGGTGACCGGTTGCTGAGCATCAAGCGGCAACCGACCGGGATCGGCAAGCAGCTTGGGATCACAGAAGAGAAGCTGGAATACACCTACGATCTGCTCGGCCGTCTGACCAAAGAAATCACCCCTGACGGCACGCTCGGCTACGAGTACGACCCACTCAGCAACCTGACCACGCTGACCCTGCCGGATGGGCGTAAGGTCAATCACCTGTATTACGGCAGTGGCCACCTGCACCAGCTGAACCTGGACGGCCAGGTCATCAGTGACATGGAGCGCGATGACCTGCACCGTGAGGTGTACCGGACCCAGGGCAAGCTCACCAGCTGCTTCGGTTATGACGCCATGGGGCGCAAGGCCTGGCAGTTTGCCTCGACCTTGCCGGCCGACAAGCTTTCGCAGGTGCACAACACCGGCATAATAAAAAATCTGTAGAAGCTGCCCTTTGGAGCCCGGGAGGTAAGCATGAAATGTTTCCTGTCTCTATAGGGGCGAAGGCAAAAGAACTAGGTTTTACCGCTCAGGAGCTTAAGGAAATGACGGTGCCGACTAAAGATATTACTTTTGTGGGTGTAACAGACAAACATGGTAATCCTGTGCCGGACGGTCCGCACCATGGTAGTAGAGCGGGAAGGCTGTTCTATAATAATTTAATTGAAGATTTGAATGGCGCGCAAAGCAAAGCTCAAGCGCTTAGCGTGATCGATTCACATCACGGCAAGCACATGAAACTAGGAGCATGCTAAATGGATTCTTATGATATTGAGCGGTATGAGAAAGTTCATGTTTGGGTAGGTGCAAATTTCTCTTCGGAGGATGACTATCTGCAGTATTTTGAGTTGGACTATTCTGTGGATTTGGATAATCCAGCATACAAGGTTTGTGGGTTTTGCAGAGATATTGGTGTGAGATGGTACGACGAGGATTTCATAGGGATTATACCAAGGAAAGCGGAGGAGGTGAGTCTAGATGAAATCTTGATTGAGTCTGCGGTTGATTCTAGTTGTATTGGGAATTTAAAGGCGGAGTGTTTGAGGCTTGGTATTACTAAGGCTAATGCAATTTTTTGGTATTCCGATGGTGGTACGAATATTTCCAAGCCTCTAAAGTCGAATTATAATGGCTTGAAGTATGTGGGATTATATGAGGGTGAATGATAAGCTCGGCATAGGTCCCGAGGAGTTTGGGGTTGGCGTTCTGTGTCAGATTTTTTAGTGTTCGGATCTGATTTCGGATGTGCGGTCATGTATTTTTAATTTAAAGCCCTATTGCAGGTGTTAGATGCTAAAATCTGATCTTTAATAACTAATGGGTTAATTGCTAAGCTACGAGCCGAACTTCCAAGGGTTGAGTGAAGTGGCAAATATTTCAAAAGGAGCAAAGTATTTCACCGAGTGGGAGCTGTACAGGAAGGGGGATATTTTTGTTGATCCGGCGTTTCGTTCTGCCATGGTAGATAAGGGCGCTAAATTAGAGCCGGAATTACAGCAATATATCAATGGTTTGCTTTTGGGCTATTGAGGTGATATGAAGATGAATTGGTCTGATTCTTTAAGGCTGCGTATTACAAGCGAGCTAAAGGGTTATGATGTGTATTTTTCAGTTGACGATGTTCCTCTTGAAGTCGACTTTCCCAAGCAGTGGCTTGGGTTTGGTTTTCTAGATAGTGAAAAAAGACATATTCCTGTGGAGTGGGCTGATTTTTCTGAGTTTTTGCCTTGGGTAAGCGCGTGGCTCGACAAATGTGTGCTAGGAACTGTTTTGGCAGTGAGTGATAGGCCGTATCTCATGTATGTATATGGCGAGGGTGGTGATTTGTATTTCTATATGGGCGGGGCTCCGCTAGGCGTTGAAGGGTCAGATCTCGATAGTTATCCCAGCCTTCCTGCGAGCTTTAGGCAGTTTTATTCAAGATTGCATAATGGCTTTGGGTTTTATATTGGTTGTACTATGGGGCCATCAAGGTTGGAAGATTTTGTTCCAATCAAGGATTTGTGCGATGAAGATTATCCGACGCTTCCTGATATGCTAGGAGTTTTTTCTAGCGGGGCTGGTAATTATTTGGCTTTGGGTGATGGCCCATTCAAAGGCAAGGCTTTTATCTGGTGGCATGAAAAGTCAGAAAGTCCCACAGAAGGAATCGATTTATGGAATGTGATGGACTCATGGATGTCAATTTTTTTGGAGAACTCTGACTCTAACGAGTATTGTTAGGTATGAATTTTTGCGAGAAGATTGAACACAGGCAGTGCATGCCGTAAGCCAGCGAGCCCAAGGGAAGTGGCTTTGCGCGAAACTTTCAGGCTAGGTTATGATTCGAAGACTATTTCTCGGCTAGCAGTTTCCAGTCGATTTCGTCTTCGCGACCTGATCGATAGAGCATGAGGGCGAGACGATGAATGAGGTTGGTATGTTCTCTAAAGGTGACTTATTGCAGTCCTTTTCTAGTGTAGATGAATTCGCTGGTTGCTATTTTTTTCAGCATAAGCTTCCCAAGGTGGTTTACCAGTATTGCTTGAAAAGCTCAGATGAGAAAGACCTGCTGGTTATATCTGAAGGCTTAAGTGACAGGGCATTTTCGGTGGAGGTTGTTGAGCAAGCGCCTCGCTCTTTGGATCAGGGCGAAGTTATTATCTTCAATATTTCGCAAAATAAATATGGATTTACTCATGCGTTGGTACTGCCCAATACATATCATGGCAGCCTGAAAGGACGACTGGAATCTAAGCGAGATAATCTATTTCTTTGTATTCCGATCCATCGATGTGAGTTTTCGGGAGGAGAGTCTGAGGCTGAATTTAAAGAGATGATTCGGCGAAGCATTCCGGTCTTTCGTTGGGATAGAAACGTCTGCCCTAAAATTAAAGTATATTTTGACAATCCTGGGACCGAAGCAGGTACAGATGAAGCAGGCGTGCTGATGAAGTACCCTACTCTGCTGTCAGAGATAGAGAGCCTCAATGGTGTGGTTAGTGGGTTTATTGAGATAACGAACTACAGAGGGGGTGTGGTGGAGGTCCTTTCACCAAAAAAAGAAGTATTCACTCTGATTCGCTATCGGAAAGATGAGCAGGTGCTCACTCACTCTCGATTGGTCGAGGCAGTGCACGATTTTGTTTTCGCTGGAAATTGAAACTGTTAGGTAGAGTTTCGCTCGCTAAACGGCATACCCTAAGCAACGACCGCTGGCTTTGAGGCGGTCGTATATTTTATTTTGCTCCAACACCGAGCTTGCCAGATCGCTAGTGACTCCTTCGTACCGCTCAAATCCATACTGGGCCAGCACGTCAGCATCGAAATCGAACTGGCCGAAGGCGGCCCGTGCTATACACCTATGTTGGACAGCATGGCGTCTAGCCCAGCCACCCCGACGGCACCACGGAAACCTTCACCTACAACGTCCACGGTCAGGTGCTCAGCCACACCGACGGCAAGGGCCAGCGGGTTCGCTACGAGTACGACAAGGCCATTCGCCTGACCGCGCTGGTCAACGAGAACAACGCCACGTACAGCTTTGCCTACGACGCTTCGGACCGGCTGAGCGAAGAAGTGCGGGTGGATAACCTGACCCGGCGTTTCAGCTACGACGTCGGTGGCCATCTCACACGACTGGATGAGATTGGCTATGGCGAAAATA
>NZ_JAOCDI010000066.1:0-19639 GCF_029840855.1 Pseudomonas sp. GD03862 | reverse complement strand
AAAAGCACGCCGCCAGCGAAGCGGAAACCACCGTGCGCGTCGACACCGCGCGCCTGGACGAGATCATGAACATGGTCGGCGAACTGGTGCTGGTGCGTAACCGCCTGGTGCGCCTGGGCCTGAACAGCGGCGACGAGGCCATGTCCAAGGCCGTGTCCAACCTTGACGTGGTCACCGCCGACCTGCAGACCGCGGTGATGAAAACCCGTATGCAGCCGATCAAGAAGGTCTTCGGCCGCTTCCCGCGCCTGGTCCGCGACTTGGCGCGCCAGTTGAAGAAAGAGATCAATCTGGAGCTGGTCGGCGAAGAGACCGACCTTGACAAGAACCTCGTAGAAGCCTTGGCCGACCCGCTGGTGCACTTGGTGCGCAATGCGGTCGACCACGGTATCGAGATGCCCGACGAGCGTGAAGCGTCTGGCAAGGCGCGTACCGGCCGCGTAGTGCTGTCGGCCGAACAGGAAGGCGACCACATCCTGCTGTCGATCTCGGACGACGGCAAGGGCATGGACCCGAACATCCTGCGTGCCAAGGCCGTGGAAAAGGGCCTGATGGACAAGGACGCCGCCGAGCGCCTGAGCGAGTCGGACTGCTACAACCTGATCTTCGCCCCTGGCTTCTCGACCAAGACCGAGATTTCCGATGTGTCCGGGCGTGGCGTGGGCATGGACGTGGTGAAAACCAAGATCTCCCAGCTCAACGGCTCGATCAACATTTTCTCGGCCAAGGGCCAAGGCTCCAAGATCGTCATCAAGGTGCCGCTGACCCTGGCGATCATGCCCACCCTGATGGTGATGCTGGGCAACCAGGCGTTTGCCTTCCCGCTGGTCAACGTCAACGAGATCTTCCACCTCGACCTGTCGCGTACCAACGTGGTCGACGGCCAGGAAGTGGTGATCGTGCGCGACAAGGCGCTGCCGCTGTTCTACCTCAAGCGCTGGCTGGTCCAGGGCCAGGTGCACGAAGAGCAGCACGAGGGCCACGTGGTGATTCTGTCGGTCGGCACCCAGCGCATCGGTTTTGTCGTTGATCAGCTGGTGGGCCAGGAAGAAGTGGTCATCAAGCCGCTGGGCAAGATGCTGCAAGGCACCCCGGGCATGTCCGGGGCCACCATTACCGGCGACGGTCGCATCGCGTTGATTCTCGACGTCCCGAGCATGCTCAAGCGTTACGCCGCGCGGCGTATTTGATTTCGGTGGCGCGCCCTGGCGGGTTGCGCCGCCTAATGGAGTGTTTATGGCAGTCAAGGTCCTGGTGGTGGATGATTCTGGTTTCTTCCGCCGCCGTGTCTCGGAAATCCTCTCGGCGGATCCAACGATCCAGGTAGTGGGTACCGCGACCAACGGCAAGGAAGCAATCGACCAGGCGCTGGCGCTCAAGCCCGATGTGATCACCATGGACTACGAAATGCCCATGATGGATGGCATTACCGCCGTGCGGCACATCATGCAGCGCTGCCCGACGCCCGTGTTGATGTTCTCGTCGCTGACCCATGAAGGCGCCCGCGTCACCCTCGACGCGCTGGATGCCGGCGCAGTGGACTACCTGCCGAAAAACTTCGAGGACATCTCGCGCAACCCTGACAAGGTCAAGCAGTTGCTGTGCGAGAAGGTGCACACCATTTCGCGCAGTAACCGCCGGATCGGCAGCTATGCCAGAACGGCGCCGGTCGCCGCGCCAGCGCCGGCCAGCACCTTTACCAGCCAGGCGCAGACGCGCCCGGCAGCGCCTGCCCGTGCAGCGGCCCCGACGCCGGCGGCCTCGCAGTCGCCGGCACCCAAGCGCAAACCCTACAAACTGGTGGCCATCGGTACATCCACGGGAGGGCCGGTGGCGCTGCAGCGGGTACTGACCCAGCTGCCGGCCAATTTCCCGGCACCGATCGTGTTGATCCAGCACATGCCGGCGGCCTTCACCAAAGCGTTTGCCGAACGCCTGGACAAGCTGTGCCGCATCAGCGTCAAGGAAGCCGAAGACGGCGACATGCTGCGCCCGGGCCTGGCCCTGCTGGCCCCCGGTGGCAAGCAGATGATGATCGATGGCCGTGGCACGGTGAAGATCCTGCCCGGCGACGAGCGCCTGAACTACAAACCGTGCGTGGACATCACCTTCGGTTCGGCGGCCAAGTCGTACGGTGACAAGGTGTTGTCGGTGGTGCTCACCGGCATGGGCGCCGATGGCCGCGAGGGCGCGCGCCTGCTCAAGCAGGGGGGCAGCACGGTGTGGGCCCAGGATGAAGCCAGCTGCGTGATTTATGGCATGCCCATGGCCATCGTCAAGGCGAACCTGGCGGATGCCGTGTACAGCCTGGACGAAATCGGCAAGCACCTGGTGGAGGCGTGCGTCTGATGGACGTCCTCAGCCTGATCGGTCTGATCCTGGCTTTCGTTGCCATCGTCGGTGGCAACTTCCTTGAAGGCGGTCATGTCGGTGCACTGGTCAATGGCCCGGCGGCTCTGATCGTGCTGGGAGGCACCCTGGCGGCGGCGTTGTTGCAGTCGCCGCTGTCGTCGTTCAAGCGCGCCTTGCAGATTTTGCGTTGGATCCTGTTTCCTCCGCGGGTCGACCTGGCGGGCGGCATCGACCGCGTGGTGAACTGGAGCCTGACCGCTCGCAAAGAAGGCCTGCTGGGCCTGGAAGGGGTAGCGGACAGCGAGCCCGACCCTTATGCGCGCAAGGGCCTGCAACTGCTGGTGGATGGCGCCGAGCCGGAAGCCATCCGCAGCATCCTTGAGGTCGACCTCCTTACCCAGGAGGGCCGTGACATCCAGGCAGCCAAGGTATTCGAAAGCATGGGCGGCTATGCGCCGACCATCGGCATCATCGGTGCGGTCATGGGCCTTATCCATGTGATGGGCAATCTGGCCGACCCGTCGCAACTGGGCAATGGCATTGCCGTGGCTTTTGTCGCGACCATTTACGGTGTGGCCAGTGCCAACCTTGTGCTATTGCCGGTCGCCAGCAAGCTCAAGGCCCTCGTCATGCGCCAGTCGCGATACCGCGAAATGCTGCTCGAAGGCCTGCTGTCGATTGCCGAAGGTGAGAACCCGCGCTCGATCGAGCTGAAGCTGCAAGGCTTCATGGAGTAACCCATGCGTCGCCGTCGTCATACCGAGGAACACGAAAACCACGAGCGCTGGCTGGTGTCGTACGCCGACTTCATCACGTTGCTGTTCGCCTTCTTCGTGGTGATGTATTCCATTTCCTCGATCAACGAGGGCAAGTACAAGGTTATTTCCCAGGCCTTGCTCGGGGTATTCAACGACCCCGAGCGCAGCATGAAGCCGATCCCGATTGGCGATGAGCAGCCGCTGAGCGTGCGCCCGGCCGAACCGCTGGTCAAAGACAGCGAGCAGACCGAAGCGGGCCTGGCGGCGACCAATGTCGACCCGTTGAAAACCATCAGCGATGACGTGCGCGATGCCTTCGGCGACCTGATCAACAGCGACCAGATGACCGTGCGCGGCAACGAGCTGTGGATCGAGATCGAGCTCAACTCGTCGCTGCTGTTTGGCAGTGGTGACGCGATGCCCAGTGACAAGGCGTTTGCGATCATCGAGAAGGTGGCCAGCATCCTCAAGCCGTTCGCCAACCCGGTGCACGTCGAAGGCTTCACCGACAACCTGCCAATCCGCACCGCGCAGTACCCTACCAACTGGGAGTTGTCCTCGGCGCGCGCGGCCAGCATCGTGCGGCTGCTGGCCATGGAGGGCGTCAACCCGGCACGCATGGCTTCGGTGGGCTATGGCGAGTACCAGCCGGTGGCCAGCAACGATACCGCCGAAGGGCGCGCACGCAACCGCCGGGTGGTGCTGGTGATTTCCCGTAACCTGGAAGTGCGCCGCAGCCTGACCGGCTCGGGCAGCGCCAATGCCACACCGGATGCCGCATTGCGCCGGGCTGGCACACAAAGTGCACCGGCAATACAAGCAACGGTAGCGAGGCCGTGATACGTCAATTCCCCGTCGCTGATACGAACACGATTTTGAATGTGCCGCCGTCCCCTGTGGCAGCGGGCATGCCCGCGAAGCCAGCGACTCGGTGAATGGCACCGGCTACGCCGGTGTTCGCGGGCGTGCCCGCTCCCACAGAGGGGCGTGCGAGCTTTGAAGTTTTGCGCATGACGGTTGTTTCTACAGTGTCCCTGCCAAATCAATAGATAGAGTTTGCTTGATGAGAGTCTGGGCAGTAGCCAATCAAAAAGGTGGCGTCGGCAAGACCACCACTACCATTGCCCTGGCCGGCCTGCTGGCCGAGGCCGGCAAGCGCGTGGTCGTCGTCGACCTCGACCCGCACGGCTCGATGACCAGCTACTTCGGGCACAACCCGGATGCCCTGGAGCACAGCTGCTACGACCTGTTCCTGCACAAGGGCACGGTGCCCGAAGGCTTGCCCGGGCAACTGCTGCTGCCCACCAGCGATGAGCGCATTTCGCTGTTGCCGTCGAGTACCGCGCTGGCGGTGCTGGAGCGCCAGTCGCCAGGGCAGAATGGCCTGGGCCTGGTAATCGCCAAGAGTCTGGCGCAGCTGTGGCAGGATTTCGACTATGCCCTGATCGACAGCCCACCCTTGCTGGGGGTGCTGATGGTCAATGCCCTGGCCGCCAGCCAGCAGCTGGTGATCCCGGTGCAAACCGAATTCCTTGCGGTGAAGGGCCTGGAACGCATGGTCGGCACCTTGGCCATGGTCAACCGTTCGCGCAAGCAGGCGCTGCCGTACCAGATCGTACCGACCCTGTTCGACCGTCGTACCCAGGCGTCGCTGGGCACCCTCAAGCTGCTGCGTGACACCTACGGGCAGCATGTATGGCAGGGCTACATTCCGGTGGATACGCGCCTGCGCGATGCCAGTCGCAAGGGCGTCACGCCTTCGCAGTTCGACAGCAAGAGCCGCGGGTTGGTCGCCTACAGGGCGCTGCTCAAGCACCTGCTCACCTACAAGAACGCAGTGCAGGTAGCCTGATGACTCAAACCCGGCAAACCAGCACCCGGCCCCAGATGGCCCTGCAATCGTACCTGGACGGCTTGCTGCAGGAGGCCACCGAGGCCGAAGACCTGAGCGAGCAGCCAGCAGTGGCGGATGAATTCGCCGAGGCGGTGCGCGAGGAGCAGGCACGCGATGCCCGACAGCCAGCCCGGCCTGAGCCCGCCGAAGCCGCCGCCAGCTTTGCCCCGCGGCCATTCGCCGAACCCCGGCTGGCGGTACTGCCCAGCGTGATGCCGGTGGAAGCCCCGGTGGTGACGGTGGTCGAGCAGGAGATCGTGGCCGAAGCCAGCATCCCGGTACTGATCGAAGAACAAACCGTGGAACCGGCTGTGCCACTGGTCGATGTGCATCTGCCGGCGCCCAACCTGCCCGTGCCCCCGGCCACTGTCGACGGTCGTCCGGTGTGGGCGGCCGAGCCGTTCGAATGCCTGCTGTTCGACGTTGCCGGCCTGACCCTGGCGGTGCCGCTGGTGTGCCTGGGCTCGATCTACACCCTGGCTGGCCAGGAGCTGACACCACTGTTCGGCCAGCCCGACTGGTTCCTCGGCATCCTGACCTGCCAGGCCGGCAACCTGAAGGTGCTGGACACTGCGCGTTGGGTAATGCCCGACCGCTACCGCGATGATTTTCGCCAGGGCCTGCAATACGTGATTTCGGTGCAGGGCTATGAATGGGGGCTGGCGGTGCATCAGGTCAGCCGCTCGCTGCGCCTGGACCCGTCGGAGATCAAGTGGCGCAGCCAGCGTGGCCAGCGCCCGTGGCTGGCCGGCACCGTAATCGAACACATGTGCGCACTGCTCGACGTCGCCGCACTGGCCGAGCTGATCGCCAGCGGTGCGGTCAAGCAGATGCACGCCAAACAGAAATGACACAGAACATACCGCCAACGGCGGATTTTGAGGGTAGGGGAATGAAAAAGTCGTCTGCACAAGGTTCCGAAGATCCGATCCTGCAGTGGGTTACCTTCCGTCTGGACAACGAGTCCTACGGCATCAATGTGATGCAGGTGCAGGAAGTCCTGCGCTACACCGAGATTGCCCCGGTGCCGGGTGCGCCGAGCTACGTGCTGGGCATCATCAACTTGCGCGGCAACGTGGTGACGGTGATCGACACGCGTCAGCGTTTTGGCCTGATGCCGACCGAAGTGACCGACAACACCCGTATCGTCATCATCGAAGCCGACAAGCAAGTGGTCGGCATTCTGGTCGACAGCGTGGCCGAAGTGGTTTACCTGCGCCAGTCCGAAATCGAGACTGCGCCGAACGTGGGTAACGAAGAGTCGGCCAAGTTCATTCAGGGCGTGTGCAACAAGAATGGCGAACTGCTGATCCTGGTCGAACTGGACAAGATGATGACCGAGGAAGAGTGGTCCGAGCTGGAGAACATCTGAGTTGATCCTAGAGGTTGCTGTCATCTTCCTGGCGCTGGCCTGGGCGCTGAGCCTGTGGTTTTTCCTCAACTACAGCAAGCGCCAGCGCGAGCTGGCTGCGCAGCAGGCCGAGGGCGATGCGCTGCGTGACCAGCGCATCAAGGACTTGGCCAAGCGTCTGGATGACTACCAGAACGGCACGGTGCGCATGGGTGAGGCCATCCATGAGCTGCGTGCGGCGGTGGCCACCCTGCCGGACCGGCTGGAGCGCCTCGAGCAGCGCGACCCCAGCAACGTTACTTTCAGCCAGGCGGCCAAGCTGGTGGGGATGGGGGCGAGTATCGATGAGTTGACCCAGAGCTGCGGCCTGACCCAGGCCGAGGCGGAGTTGATGAGCAAGGTGTACCGGGCTCCTTGACGGGGTACCCTCGGCAGCAGGTTCGTCGCCTGGGAAATCGAGCGGCGCCCATGCTCCGCTCGATCTGAAAGGTGTCGCCAGGCCCGTTCAGTATCCGCTGTTCATTTCAATTGCGAACCCAGGAGTGATTGCCGCCCACGCCGGCGAACCGGTTCAGGGGCAGCAGTTGCTTCAGGGCTGTATTGGCTTGCGAAGGGTTGATGAATGGATAGGTGTTGACGCGTGGCATGGTGTGCAGGTTGATGATCTGGCGCAGGGTCCGCAACCCGGGTAGATGGCGATCGACCACTTCAGTGAGCAGTGCCGGCCCGGTGAGGTAGCTGAGCGTGTTGGCATAGCGGTAGAAACCGCTCGGGTCCTGTTCCAGGCTCGGTCGGCTTTCGTAGAAGTCTGCATGGGTCTGGAAACGTGCGAGCATTTCATCGGAGATCGCATCCAGCAGTGGGTTGCCTGGGTGGCTACCAATGAGGCTGGTGTTGTACAGGCAATTCATGCTCATTTTCTCGTTGGACATCGGCGGTGGCAGCAGCAGCCCATCGGGTGGGGTGCGCAGCTCGACCTGATCGATCGTTTCGCCCTTGCCGTCCGGCAGCAGGAAGTCGTCCACGTCCATGTACAGCCCACCCTCATGGTGCAGCATCCGGTAGCGCAGCACATCGGTCGCAGACGCGTAATTGGTGGCGATGCCACCGTTGCCATCCAGCGCTGCCTCGTACTGCGCGTAATAGCGGCTCTGGCGGAAGGCCCGGAAGAAGCCTTGCTCTTCAAGCGGCAATACCTGCAGCCCTGGCGCCCGAGCTGCCAATAGCCTTGCGTTCTGTTCGTAAGCGGTAGGCGAAGCCTTCGACAGAAACAGGCGCATGCTGTATTCACTGTCGCTCAGGCGCGCGGCGTTGGCGGCAAGGTTGGCCAGCAATGGCTCGCTAATGACTTTGTCGCCGACCCAGAGGCTGGAGATAAGTTTGGGGATGGGGGCGCTGTCCGGGGCCGGTGTCGGAATGGTGACTGGCAGTGGCAGGTCGACACCCAGCGCGCGCAAGGTGCGGGTGCGCATGGCGTCGGTGACTGGGCGCTGCCTGTCGAGCGCCACAAGGTCACGGCTCCCAGGCACTGCGATGTAGGCTTGCGGCTCGACCTCGTTGACGGTTTCCCTGATGATGAATGCGTCGTGCTCCAGGTCATAGACCACGCGTGCATTGTAGGTTTCGATGCTGCATTCCAGGTCGTCCAGTTCGCCATCGTAGTGTGGCAAGCGTATCACCGCGCCGGCAACAGCCGGGTCGCCTTCGTCAAGCGGTGTAATCGGCTCGTGGTGGTGGAAGTACTCCGCGCCTTCTGGCTCTGGAAGCCGCGGTGGACTGGTCGGGCTCAACGGATAGCCGAGCTGCTCGTTGACCTCGCGCGGCATGACAAAACCATCGCTTTTGAACTCGAACAGGGCCTTGATGCCTGCGCTGCCCTCCGTTGCCAGCGGTACGGCGTTGAACAACCCCCAGGCGATGTCGCCAACCCCGTCCTGTTTGGCTTTCAGGCTGTGGCCGTTGATCACCTGATCCAGGCCCAGGCCCAACTGGGCAATGCCACCGACCGCCAGCAGTGGCGCCAGCCCCGGCACCACCAGGCACAGTGGCGCCAGCAGGTTGAGCGTGTTGGCGAGGTAGCCACGCCATTTGGCTTTGGTAACCTGGCTATCGGTGGTGATGACAAAATCGGCGTCGTCGTAGCTGCGCTGGCGCTGGCGCTCGGTCAGGGCTGCGAACATATCCCCGGTCAGTTTGGGGTTGTATTTGCCAGGTTTGTAGTTCACGTAGGTTCTGGGGGGCCAGACGCCATCATCGTTGAAATAACCGTGTTCAGGCGGCAGCCGGTGCCGGTCCGGATAGTCGCCAAGGCCCTCGAGCGCGGTGTCCAGGCCACTGAAATCGAGGCCCTGGGGGCGGTCGGCGAGCCTGAAGTGTTGCTTTAGCGCTTCGCGTCGGGCGGGGTCCTTGCACTGATCGCCCACCCAGTCCTTGAGCAGGTTCTCGCTGGCGAATTCGAGCAAGGGCGAGCTGTTACCTGGCATGTACAGCAGGGTCAGATCGCTGTGGGGGGCATTGATGTACAGCAGGTCGGTGGCCGCATAGCCATAGATGCTCAGCGTGCTGACCCGTATCTTGAAGCGCTGCGGCATCATGCCGGCGGCTTGCCATGCCAGCTCCCTGGCGGCATCGCTCAGGCGCCCCTGGCTGACCTGGGCGTTGCAGGCGGCGATGAAATTGAGCTTGCTGGCCAGGCGGTGAGTGTCCTGATGCTCCTGCCAGTAAGCGTCGAGCATGGCTTTGAACGGCTGGTGAAAGTCCAGCGCTTCGATGAACCGCTGGAAGGCTTCAGCCGGAACCTGAATGTGGGTCGAGGCATCGTAACGGGCGGGGGACGATCGCTGGAACAGGCCGTTATACACCTCGAAGGCGGCGCCCTGATGGCCAAAGCCCAGCGTTGGCAGGCGATCGACCAGCTTCAACGGCCCTTGGGGGAAGGTGCCTGCCCAAGGGTTGGCGAACAGTGCGCCGATGAGGTTGTTATCGGACTCCCCTTGCCAGTTGCCCAGCAGCGCCTGGGTCATGCTCTGGGTCTGCTGGACCGCTGCCACATACCCTTGGTCATCCGGCCGGTAGTGCAGGGTGACCACATCGACGCGATCGGGGTCGATATGCACACCTTGCCCGGCAAGCCACTGCCGGATCAAGCGATGGGCTTCGCGGTCCGGGCGTGGGATGTTGGCCAGATGGTCTACTACGAACTGCACGCCTTTGGCGTTGATTCTGCTGTCGATCATGACGGTACACCTTGTACGTGGGAGGCCGACAAGGTTGGGCGCATGGAGAGGGAGGGGGTGGTAGATAGTTACTGGCCAGTGCCGGGCAGCGGGGGCAATGGTGGGGTGATATCGCGTTCTGCCGGGCGCGGATCATCGAAGCCGGCGGGTACCTTGCCGCGCAGGTGCCAGGCGAAGGCGATGATCTCGGCAATGGTCAGGTACAGCGCCTCGGGTATTTGATCGCCCAGCTCCAGCCGCGCCAGCAGCCGCACCAGCTCGGCGTTTTCGTAGATCGGAACTTCGTGTTCGCGGGCGAGCGCAAGGATGGCCTCGGCCAGGTCCTCGTCGCCCTTGGCGGTGAGGGTCGGTGCCTGATGGCCGTCGTAGTTCAGCGCTATGGCTTGGCGTGGTGTCGTATCGTTCATGCGGTTTCGTCCACCCAGCGTTGTTCCATCCGTGTGCGTGGCCCCTGCGGCGGGATGCCCGGGTGGCACTCTAGGTCGCCGACTTCCAGGCCCCGGGCCAGCAGGCGCGCGCGCAGCGCGCCAAGCTGGGTGTCGATCAACCGCGCGGTCTGCTCGCGCTCCGCCCATAGCTGCCCGCTCAGGCGGCCCTCGCTCAGTTGTGCCTGCACTTGCATGGGGCCGAGTGGGGACAGGTCGAAGGCCAGCTCGATGCGCCACAGGGCTTGTCGAGGGTCTTGGGCTTCATGTTGGCGGTCGGCCTGTTGTTGTGGGGTTTCTTCGCGCTGCAGTTTGACTTGCAGCGGGATGAAGTCCTGGCCGTGGCGGATCGGCACTTCAGTTTGCCAGGTGGTCTGCAGGTTGCCGTTTTCCAGCGTGCCGGTTTGTTGCAGGCTGCTCATGGCGTGGCTCTGCAAGCGTGAAACGGCAGCGGCAGCCAGGCGCAGCAGCTGTTGCAGGTCGCCTTCCTCTTCCAGGGCCTTGAGCAGGCGCGACGGTAATGGGAACGCGCCCGGCTGCGGCTTGGGGCTGACCCGCTCGAGCATGCCCAGTGCGCTGCGCGCCAAAGCCGGCATGGTCACGGCCAGGCTGGCGGGGTTGAGATTGGCAGCGCTTGCCGGGAGGGCAGGGGCCTGGGCCATCAGCCGCAGCAAATGCGCCTTGAGGTCGGTGGCGACGCTGGCGGTGGACCCGCTCAGCAGCTTCGCTTCGAGAAAGCTGCCGCTGTTGTTCAGGGCCTGGGCCACTGCCTTGGCGTCGCCCAGTTGTCGGGCGTCCGGCAGGCCGGCCAGCAGGCGTTCGGCGCTGGCGCGCAGGTCGCCATCGACGCCTGGGTCGCGGGTGAGCTGTTGCAGGGCGTTGAGCAGGCCGGGTAGCGAGGCTTGGCGGTTTTGCTGGGTCAGCAGCTGTTGGGCAATGCTGAGTTGGTCCTGCCTGCCGCTGAGCGGCACGAAGCGCAATGACTGATCACCCTGCACCAGGGCGCTGAGCAGGCTGCCAATGGCCAGCGGGCGCGGGCTGTCGATGCTCAGTGTGGCGCCGGCCTGGTTGCTGTTGAGCAGGCTGACCAGCGCCCGGTACACGGCCGGTTGGCCGGGTGCCTGGGCCAGCAGCTGGTTGGTCAGGACCTTGCCTTGCAGCAAGGTGCCGACCGGCACCTTGCTGGTGTCCAGCTGGGTGAGGGTGGCGACCTGGCTGGCGCTGGCCTGTTGCAGCATGATCGCCAGGCGGTTGCTTTCGGTCTGGCTGACGGTGATCTGGCTGCCTTGTGGCAGCGGCTGGCTGGCGTTGGCCTGAAGCTGGGTCTGCACGCCGTTGGCCTGCATCAGCCGTAGCACCAGCTGAAAGTCCTGGCCCGTCTGGCGCAACGATAAAACCTCGGCTTGCGCGGTTTCGCCAGGAGCCAGCAACCCAGGCTGCGCCTGGATCAGGCGCAGCAGATCGCCGGTCATGCCCGCCTTCATGGCTTGGCTGTTGATCGCGGTTTGTGCGCCGAGACTATTGATTTCAGTCATGATTGTATACAACCTGTCGAGCCCGGCCTCTTGGCAGCGCGGCGGCGCGTGTAATAATGCCGCGCGCCTGTGGTTGCCAGTATAACGGCAGCGCGCGGGGCGACTTGAGACACAAGGGCTTTGGAGCGGTTTTGGCTGCTTCGCGGGTGAACCCGCTCCTACAGGGTTGTAGGAGCGGGTTCACCTGCGAAGCAGGCGACGCCGCCCCAATGCCCTACTAAAGATAAGGCGAAACCGTGACCCTTCACCTCCAAGCCGCGGGCCTGGCCTGCGAGCGCGACTGGCGCCTGCTGTTCGAACAGCTCGATTTCGAGCTGGGCGCCGGCGACATGCTGCAGATCAGTGGCCCCAACGGCAGCGGCAAGACCAGCCTGTTGCGCCTGCTGGCCGGGCTGATGCAGCCGACGGCCGGGCAGATTCTGCTGGGTGGCAAGCCCCTGGCAGAACAGCGTCATGCCTTGGCCAGCGCCCTGCTGTGGATTGGCCACGCCGCCGGCATCAAGGACTTGCTCACCGCCGAGGAGAATCTCACCTGGCTGTGCGCCCTGCACCAGCCGGCCAGCCGCGAGGCAATCTGGGCGGCGCTGGAGGCTGTCGGCCTGCGCGGTTTCGAAGACGTCCCCTGCCATACCCTGTCAGCCGGTCAGCAGCGCCGTGTGGCCCTGGCCCGGCTGCACCTGGCTTGTCCGCCGCTATGGATTCTCGACGAGCCGTTCACCGCGCTCGACAAGCAAGGCGTGGCGCAGCTTGAAGCGCACCTGGCAGCCCACTGCGAGCAGGGCGGCACGGTGGTGCTGACGACTCATCACACACTGGAACGCAAGCCCTCCGGTTATCGAGAACTGAACCTGGGGCAATGGACTGCATGAGCGTATTCATTTTGTTGCTGCGCCGCGAAGCGCGCCTGCTGTTCCGTCGCCCCGCCGAACTGGCCAACCCGTTGGTGTTCTTCGCCATTGTCGTGGCCATGTTCCCGCTGGCGGTCGGCCCGGAAAGCCAATTGTTGCAAACCTTGTCGCCGGGCCTGGTCTGGGTGGCGGCGTTGCTGGCCGTGTTGTTGTCGCTGGACGGCCTGTTCCGCAGCGATTTCGAAGACGGCTCGCTGGAGCAATGGGTGCTGTCGCCGCACCCACTGGCACTGCTGGTGCTGGCCAAGGTGCTGGCGCACTGGATCTTTTCCGGGCTGGCGCTGGTATTGTTGGCGCCACTGCTGGCACTGATGCTGGGGCTGCCAAGCCATTGCCTGCCGGTGCTGCTCGGTTCGCTGCTGCTGGGTACGCCGGTATTGAGCTTGCTGGGCGCGGTAGGTGCGGCGCTGACAGTCGGCCTTAAACGCGGAGGTTTGTTACTGGCGTTGCTGATTCTGCCGTTGTATATCCCTGTATTGATCCTGGGCAGTGGTGCGTTGCAAGCGGCGTTGCAAAATATGCCGGCAACCGGCCATCTGCTCTGGCTCGCCAGCCTGACGGCCCTGGCCGTTACCCTGGCACCCTTTGCGATAGCGGCCGGCCTGAAGATCAGCGTCGGCGAATAACGAGTCCCGGGCTCTCAAGCCCGGCAAATACCCTGGATGTACCCTGATGAAAATAAGCTGGACGTGGTTCCACAAGCTGGGCTCCCCGAAATGGTTCTATGCCATCAGCGGCCGCATGCTGCCGTGGCTGGCCGGTGCTGCCGTGCTCCTGCTGCTGGTCGGCATCACCTGGGGCCTGGCCTTCGCCCCCCAGGACTACCAGCAGGGCAACAGCTTCCGCATCATCTATATCCATGTGCCGGCGGCGATGCTGGCGCAGTCCTGCTATGTGCTGCTGGCGGTGGCCGGGGTGGTGGGGCTGGTGTGGAAGATGAAACTGGCCGACGTCGCCCTGCAGTGTGCCGCGCCCATTGGCGCCTGGATGACCGCCGTGGCGCTGGTTACCGGCGCCATCTGGGGCAAGCCGACCTGGGGCAGCTGGTGGGTGTGGGATGCCCGCCTTACGTCCATGCTCATCCTGCTGTTCCTGTACTTCGGCATTATTGCGCTGGGCCAGGCGATCAGTAATCGTGACAGTGCGGCCAAGGCCTGTGCGGTGCTTGCGATTGTCGGTGTGGTGAATATCCCGATCATCAAGTATTCGGTGGAGTGGTGGAACACCCTGCACCAGGGGGCCACCTTCACCCTTACCGAAAAGCCGGCGATGCCGGCCGAAATGTGGCTGCCGCTGTTGTGCACGGCGCTGGGTTTCTACTGTTTCTTCGGCGCCGTACTGCTGCTGCGCATGCGCCTTGAAGTGCTCAAGCGCGAAGCGCGCGCCAGTTGGGTCAGGGACGAAGTATTGAACAGCCTGGGGCGGAGGGCCGCACAATGAGCTTTGCCACCTTCGGTGACTTTCTCGCCATGGGCCACCATGGCCTGTACGTGTGGTCGGCCTATGGCATCTGCCTGGCGGTGCTGGCGCTGAACGTTGGTGCGCCACTGCTGGCCCGTCGTCGCTATTTGCAAGAAGAGGCGCGCCGTTTGCGCCGGGAGAACAACCAGTGAATCCGCAGCGCAAGAAACGCCTGTTGCTCATCGTCGGCCTGCTGGTCGGCGTCGGGGTTGCCGTCGGCTTTGCCTTGAGCGCATTGCAGCAGAACATCAACCTGTTCTATACACCGACCCAGATCGCCAACGGCGAAGCCCCGCTGGACACGCGTATTCGCGCTGGCGGCATGGTCGAGAAAGGCTCGGTGCAGCGTTCGGCCGACTCGCTGGACGTGCGTTTCGTGGTAACCGACTTCAACAAGTCGGTACCCATCACCTACCGCGGCATCCTTCCCGACCTGTTCCGCGAAGGGCAGGGCATCGTCGCCCTTGGCAAGCTCAATGCCGACGGTGTGGTGGTAGCCGATGAAGTGCTGGCCAAGCACGACGAGAAATACATGCCGCCCGAAGTCACCAAGGCCCTGAAGGAAAGCGGCCAGGCCGCTACCGGCGGGGAGACGAAGCCATGAACGCAGCACTGGTAGTCCCCGAACTGGGCCAGTTGGCGATGATTCTGGCCATCTGCTTTGCCGTCGTGCAGGCCAGTGTGCCGCTGCTTGGCGCGTGGCGTGGCGACAGCCTGTGGATGAGCCTGGCGCGGCCGGCAGCCTGGGGGCAGTTCGCCTTCCTGGCGTTTGCCTTTGCCTGCCTGACCCATGCCTTCATGACAGACAATTTCTCGGTCGCCTATGTGGCCAGCAACTCCAACAGCGCCTTGCCCTGGTACTACAAGTTCAGTGCGGTGTGGGGCGCCCATGAGGGTTCGTTGCTGCTTTGGGCGCTGATCCTCGGCGGCTGGACCTTTGCCGTGTCGGTGTTCTCCCGGCAGTTGCCGCAGGTGATGCTGGCCCGCGTGCTGGCGGTAATGGGCATGATCAGCGTGGGCTTCCTGAGCTTCCTGATCATTACTTCCAACCCGTTCCAGCGCCTGCTGCCGCAGGTGCCGACCGATGGCCGTGACCTCAACCCGCTGCTGCAGGACTTTGGCCTGATCGTTCACCCACCCATGCTCTACATGGGCTACGTGGGCTTTTCGGTGGCCTTCGCCTTCGCCATCGCCGCCTTGCTGGGCGGCCGGCTGGACGCTGCCTGGGCGCGCTGGTCGCGGCCGTGGACCATCGTCGCCTGGGCTTTTCTGGGTATTGGCATCACCTTGGGGTCGTGGTGGGCCTATTACGAACTGGGCTGGGGTGGCTGGTGGTTCTGGGACCCGGTGGAAAATGCCTCGTTCATGCCTTGGCTGGTGGGCACGGCACTGATCCACTCGCTGGCGGTGACCGAGAAACGCGGGGTGTTCAAGAGCTGGACCGTGCTGCTGGCAATTGCCGCATTCTCGCTGAGCCTGCTGGGTACCTTCCTGGTGCGTTCCGGCGTGCTGACCTCGGTGCACGCGTTTGCCGCCGACCCGTCGCGCGGTATTTTCATCCTGTTTTTCCTGCTGTTCGTGGTCGGCGGGTCGCTCACGCTGTTCGCACTGCGTGCACCGGTGGTCAAGAGCCAGGTCGGTTTCGCCCTGTGGTCGCGTGAAACGCTGCTGCTGGCCAACAACCTGGTGCTGGTGGTGGCGGCTTCGATGATTCTGCTCGGTACCCTGTACCCGCTGGTGCTCGATGCCCTGACCGGTGCCAAGCTATCGGTCGGCCCGCCCTACTTCGACGCCTTGTTCCTGCCGTTGATGGCGCTGCTGATGGTGGTGATGAGCGTGGGCGTGGTGGTGCGCTGGAAGGACACCCCGGGCAAATGGCTGGCCAGCATGATGACCCCAGTGTTGATCGGCAGTGCCATCCTTGCTCCGGTTGCCGGCTTTATCGTCGACGACTTCGATTGGCCGACGCTGACGGCCTTCGCCCTGGCTTCTTGGGTAGTGCTTGGCGGGCTGCGTGACATTTTCGACAAGACCCGCCACAAGGGCCTGATCAAAGGCCTGCCGGGCTTGGGCCGCAGCTACTGGGGCATGCAACTGGCGCACCTGGGCCTGGCGGTGTGTGCGCTGGGCGTGGTGCTGTCCAGCAACAACAGCGCCGAGCGCGACCTGCGCATGGCGCCGGGCGAAAGCGTGGAGCTGGGTGGCTACCACTTCCTGTTCCAGGGCGCCAAGCACTTCGAGGGGCCGAACTTCATCTCTGACAAGGGCACCATCGTGGTCAGCCGCGATGGCCGTGAAGTGACCACACTTTACCCGGAGAAGCGCCTGTACACCGTGCAACAGTCGATGATGACCGAAGCGGGCATCGACGCCGGCTTTACCCGCGACCTGTACGTCGCGCTTGGCGAGCCACTGGAGAATGGCGCCTGGGCTGTGCGCGTACATATTAAGCCTTACGTCCGCTGGATCTGGCTGGGCGGTCTGCTGACCGGCCTGGGCGGGTTGCTGGCGGCCCTCGACCGGCGCTACCGCGTCAAGGTCAAGACCCGGGTGCGTGATGTCCTGGGCGTGTCTGGAGCAGCTGCATGAAGCGTTGGATCATGGTAGTGCCCCTTGCAGTGTTCCTGCTGGTGGCGGTGTTCCTCTACAAGGGGCTTTTCCTCAAGCCCGACGAGCTGCCTTCGGCAATGATCGGCAAACCGTTCCCGGCGTTTTCCCTGGCGTCGACACAGGGGGACCGCACCCTGACTCAGGCCGATTTGCAGGGGCGCCCGGCACTGGTCAACGTGTGGGCCACCTGGTGCCCGTCGTGCAAGGTCGAGCACCCGTACCTGAACCAGCTGGCACAGCAGGGTGTGGTGATCCATGGGGTCAACTACAAGGATGACAACGCCGCCGCGCAGAAGTGGTTGGCCGAGTTCCACAACCCCTATCAGCTGGATATTCGTGACGAGCAGGGCAGCCTGGGCCTGGACCTTGGGGTGTATGGGGCGCCGGAAACCTTCCTGATCGATGCCAAGGGCATCATCCGCTACAAGCACGTAGGCATCGTCGATGCCACGGTCTGGCGTGAACAGCTGGCGCCGTTGTACCAGGGCCTGATCGACGAGGCCAAGCCATGAGGCGCTGGCTGGCAGCTGCGGTGCTGGGCATGAGCCTGGCCGGTGTGGCCAAGGCGGCGATCGACACCTATCAGTTTCGCGACGAGGCCGAGCGCGAGCGTTACCAACAGTTGACCAAGGAACTGCGCTGCCCCAAGTGCCAGAACCAGGATATTGCCGACTCCAACGCGCCGATTGCTGCCGACCTGCGCCGAGAAATCTTCCGCATGCTCGGCGAAGGCCAGAGCAACCAGCAGATCATCGACTTCATGGTCGACCGCTATGGCGACTTCGTGCGCTACAAGCCGGCGCTCAGCGGGCGTACCTGGCTGCTGTGGTTTGGCCCGGGGATCTTGCTGGCCGGTGGCTTCGTGGTGCTGGCGGTGATCGTACGCCGGCGCCGTGCTACGGCCGTGCAGGGCGCCGATGAGTTGTCTGCCGAAGAACGCGAGCGTCTCGCCAAACTGCTGGAAAAAGAACAGACCCATGATTGAATTCTGGCTTAGCGCGGGCCTTCTGCTGCTCGCTGCCCTCAGCTTTTTGCTGCTCCCGATCCTGCGTGGCCGCCGTCGCCAGCAGGAAGAAGACCGCACGGCCTTGAACGTGGCCCTTTATCAGGAACGTGTCGCCGAACTGGCGGCCCAGCAAGCCGCCGGTGTGCTTGATGAGGCGCAGATGGCCAAGGGCCGGGACGAGGCTGCCCGCGAGCTGCTGGCCGATACCGAAGGCGCCGAGGCCCCGCGCCAGGGGCATTTGGGCAAGGCCCTGCCGCTGCTGGCTGCGGGACTGGTGCCGCTGATGGCGCTGGGGCTGTACTTGCATTTTGGGGCGGCCGACAAGGTGGCGCTGACCCAGGAGTTTGCCGAGGCACCCAAGTCGATGGAAGAAATGACTACGCGCCTTGAGCGCGTGGTGCAGGCCCAGCCGGATTCGGCCGAGGCCATGTATTTCCTTGGCCGGGCCTACATGGCCGAGCAGCGCCCGGCCGATGCCGCGCGTACGTTCGAACGGGCCGTGGCCTTGGCTGGCCGCCAGCCCGAGCTGCTGGGGCAGTGGGCTCAGGCCCAGTACTTTGCCGCCAACAAGCAGTGGAGCCCGCAATTGCAGGCGCTGACTGACGAAGCGTTGAAGGCTGACCCCAACGAGGTGACCAGCCTGGGCCTGCGCGGTATTGCTGCGTTTGAAGGCGAGCGTTATCAGGAAGCCATCGACTACTGGAAGCGCTTGCTGGCGCAGTTGCCAGAAGGTGATGCATCGCGAGCGGCCCTGCAGGGTGGTATCGACCGCGCCGCCGAGCGCCTGGGTGGGGTGCCAGCAGAGGCGACCGAGCCTGCACCTGTGGCGGCTCGCCTGAAAGTGCGGGTGGAACTGGCGGCTGCCTTGAAGGACAAGGTCAAGCCGGACGACACGGTGTTTATCTTCGCTCGCGCCAGCAATGGCCCGCCGATGCCGCTGGCGGCCAAGCGGGTGACCGTGGCGCAGTTGCCGATCGAGGTGGAATTGTCTGATGCTGATGCGATGATGCCGCAGATGAAACTGTCGCAGTATGCCGAAGTCCAACTGGTTGCACGTGTTTCACGCGCGGGTCAGCCTACCCAGGGTGAGTGGGTTGGCCGGGGTGCTCCGTTGTCTAGCGCCACCCAGGCTACCCAGCGCCTGACCATCGACACTCCAGACCAGTAAGAGAGCAATGCCATGCACAGCACCGTCCGCCTGACCCTGATTACCCTGGCCTTGGGTTTGTCTGCGTGTACGGTGCATGAGCCGTACGAGCAGCCCGCGCCACCGATCGAGCGTTTGCCGCCGTCGGGGCCGGTGGTCAAGCCCTTGCCGGGCAGGCAGCCTGCCACTCAGCCGAGCAAGCCGGCGGCGATACCCAAGCCCATGCCGCGCACCTCGGCCAGCTTTGCGCCACCGCCTGGCGGGGCAAGCCACTGGGATCCCAAGCTGGGTGTATATGTATTGGAGAAGCAGCCCAATACCTTCTACCGGCAGCGTACCTACTATCGGTTTGATAACGGCTGGAGCTGGTCGTTGAGCCCGAATGGGCCTTGGCAGGAAACTGACAGCAGTGGTGTACCAGGTGGGTTAGGGCGGGCGTTCGCACAGTAACGCTGTTTCTGTATCTGCTGCTTCTGCTTCTGCTTCTGCTTTTGCTTGTAAGCGCGCGGTAGTTCAGGCGACGCAGATTGCGACTTCAGGAGGCCGAGCGCAGGGCTTGCGAAGGGAGGTGACGGGCATGGATGCCCGTCAAGCGCTGAGGCCCCATGGATGGGGCCTGCAGCGCGTACTCCCGGGAGCAAGACCGTAGCGAGGGAACCCCGGAGCGTAGCGCAGGGGCCGGATGATAGGAGCCAGCGTTTTTTGGTTACTTTTTGTCGCGTTTGACAAAAAGTGACCCGCCGTAAGGGCGGAAAGGTGACTATGCGCCCCCTGCGCGAATGAATACCTACGCGATGTGGATGCCCACATCCAAGAAGCAAGAAGCAAGAAGCGAACTCGTCTGTTTTGACTCAGCGAACCGTCCGTTTGCGATGGCGACGCTGACTCACCTTTTCGCCCTTACGGCGAGTCACTTTTTGTCAAACGCGACAAAAAGTAACCAAAAAACGCTGCGC
>NZ_JAOCDI010000065.1:0-20420 GCF_029840855.1 Pseudomonas sp. GD03862 | reverse complement strand
GGTTGGCTCGCGCCGGGCCGATGGCCATCAGGCTGTCGAGCTTACCGATCTTGGTCAGGGCTTTCTTTACCTTGGTCAGCAGTTGCTCGTTGGTGAACGGCTTGCCTACAAAATCGGAAACACCCGCCTGGATCGCCTGAATGACGTTCTCCTTGTCGCCACGGCTGGTCACCATGATGAACTGCAGGTTCTTCAGTGCAGGCTGCTGACGGCACCAGGTCAGCAATTCCAAGCCAGACATTTCCGGCATTTCCCAGTCGCACAGGACCAGGTCGAACGCTTCCTTGCCGAGCATGGCCATGGCCTTGCGACCGTTGATAGCGTCGTCGATGGCCATACCCGGGAAGGCATTACGCAGACACTTGCGGACCAGATCACGGATAAACGGGGCGTCATCCACGACCAGCACATTCACTTTACTCATCGATACTCCTTTTGAATCCCGACTAGCCTACTGCCAATGATGGCCACTTGCTACAACCTGGTCACGCCGGGACTTCTTCACATCGTTCGCGGGTGCCTGCCGGCTCTCGACCGCAAACGAAAACGCCCGGCCAAGGCCGGGCGTCGATGCTCGGGAGCAACCTTACTTATCGTCAGATTCACCCGGAACATTAGCCTTTTCGCCGTTGGCGACAGCAGTACCCTGCACTTCTGCCGTCATGCGCTTGAGGCCCATGTGGCGCACGTCGGTGCCGCGCACCAGGTAGATCACCAGTTCGGAGATGTTGCGCGCATGGTCGCCAATACGCTCCAGCGAGCGCAGCACCCAGATCACGCTCAGCACCCGCGAGATAGAGCGCGGGTCTTCCATCATGTAGGTCACCAGCTCACGCAGCGCGGTCTTGTATTCGCGGTCGATGGTCTTGTCGTACTGGGCCACCGACAGCGCCAGGTCGGCGTCGAAGCGGGCAAAGGCGTCCAGCGCATCCCGGACCATGTTGCGCACCTGGTCGCCAATGTGGCGAACTTCGACATAACCACGCGGCGACTCGCCCTCTTCGCACAGCTGGATGGCGCGGCGGGCGATCTTGGTCGACTCGTCACCGATGCGTTCCAGGTCGATCACCGACTTGGAAATGCTGATGATCAGGCGCAGGTCCGAGGCCGCTGGCTGGCGGCGGGCGAGGATGCGCAAGCACTCCTCGTCGATGTTGCGCTCCATCTGGTTGATCTGCTCGTCAACCTCGCGTACCTGCTGGGCCAGGCCAGAGTCGGCTTCGATCAGCGCGGTAACCGCGTCGTTGACCTGCTTTTCCACCAGCCCGCCCATGGCCAGCAGGTGGCTGCGCACCTCTTCGAGCTCGGCGTTGAACTGCTGGGAAATGTGATGGGTAAGGCTTTCTTTGTTGATCATCGTTTTGTCCTTTGGTAGCGCGGCCCTGTAGGAGCGGGTTCACCCGCGAACACCGGCAACGCCGGTGCCAGACACCGAGGTGCCTGTTTCGCGAGCGGCGCTTAGCCGTAGCGACCGGTGATGTAGTCTTCCGTCTGCTTCTTCGCCGGGTTGGTGAACAGGGTATCGGTATCACCGAATTCGACCAATTTGCCCATGTACATGAACGCGGTGTAATCCGAAACACGCGCCGCTTGCTGCATGTTGTGGGTCACGATGACGATGGTGTACTTGGATTTCAATTCATAGATCAGTTCTTCGACCTTCAAGGTCGAGATCGGGTCCAGCGCCGAGCAGGGTTCGTCAAGCAGCAGCACCTCCGGCTCAACGGCAATGGTGCGGGCGATGACCAGACGCTGCTGCTGGCCACCGGACAGGCCCAGCGCCGACTCGTGCAGGCGGTCCTTGACCTCGTCCCACAAGGCCGCGCCCTTCAACGCCCACTCGACGGCTTCATCGAGCACGCGCTTCTTGTTGATGCCCTGGATGCGCAGGCCGTAGACCACGTTCTCGTAGATGGTCTTGGGGAACGGGTTCGGCTTCTGGAACACCATGCCCACACGCCGGCGCAGTTCGGCAACGTCTTCGCCCTTGCGGTAGATATTGTTGCCGTACAGGTTGATGGCACCTTCCACACGGCAACCGTCAACCAGGTCGTTCATCCGGTTGAAGGTGCGCAGCAGGGTCGACTTGCCGCAGCCGGATGGGCCGATGAAGGCGGTCACGCGCTGCTTCGGGATGTTCATCTGCACGTCGAACAGCGCTTGCTTGTCGCCATAGAACAGGCTCAGGCCTGGCACTTCGATGGCCACGGTTTCTTCAGCCATCCGCAGGCTCTGCTTGTTGCGGCCCAGGGCAGACATGTCGATGCCATGGGTGTGGGAATCTTGCTGCATGGTCAACTCCATACGCTATCAAGTCGTTTCAAAGGGCCGCCCGGCTTACGGGCGGCACGCTTGCAATCAGGGTCAGCCGTCCAGCGCCTTGTACTTCTCGCGCAGGTGGTTGCGAATCCACACGGCAGAGAGGTTGAGGGTCGCGATCACCAGCACCAGCAGCAGCGCAGTGGCATAAACCAGCGGCCGCGCGGCTTCGACGTTCGGGCTCTGGAAGCCGACGTCATAGATGTGGAAGCCCAGGTGCATGATCTTCTGGTCCAGGTGCAGGTACGGGTAGTTTCCATCCACCGGCAGCGACGGCGCCAGCTTCACCACACCTACCAGCATCAGCGGCGCCACTTCGCCGGCGGCACGGGCCACGGCGAGGATCATGCCGGTCATCATGGCCGGGCTGGCCATGGGCAGGACGATTTTCCACAGGGTCTCGGCCTTGGTTGCGCCCAACGCCAGCGAGCCTTCACGCACGGTGCGCGGGATTCGCGCCAGGCCTTCTTCGGTGGCCACGATCACCACCGGCACCGCCAGCAATGCCAGGGTCAGCGATGCCCACAGCAGGCCCGGGGTACCCAGGGTCGGCGCCGGCAACGCTTCGGGGAAGAACAGGCGGTCGATCGAGCCGCCCAGCACATAGACGAAGAAGCCCAGACCGAACACACCGTAGACGATCGCAGGAACACCGGCCAGGTTGTTCACCGCAATGCGGATAAGCCGGGTGACCGGGCCCTGCCTGGCGTATTCACGCAGGTACACGGCAGCCAGCACGCCGAACGGGGTAACGATCACGGCCATGATCAGGGTCATCATCACGGTACCGAAGATGGCCGGGAAGATACCGCCCTCGGTGTTGGCTTCACGCGGGTCGTCGCTGAGGAACTCCCAGACCTTGCCGAAGTAGGTGCCCAACTTGGTGAAGGCCGACATGCCGTTCGGCTGGACGGCATGCACTACTTTGCTCAGGTTGATTTCCACTTCACGGCCGTTGCCATCCCGGGCCACCAGGCTGTCGCGGGAAAAAGCCTGGTGCAGGCCGGTCAGGCGGTCTTCGATAGCCTTGTAGCGGCTGTTCAGTTCGGCACGGTCGGCGTCCATGTCGGCCTGGGCGGCGGCGTCCAGCTTGCCGTCCAGCTCCAGCTTGCGCGCTTGCAGGCGCAGGCGCTCAAGGCCATGGTTGATGGCACCGATGTCCTTTTTCTCCAGCTGCTGCAGCTCGCTGTTGAGCTGGTTGGCTCGCTTGAGGCGGGCCTGCAGTTCGTTCCAGGCAGCCGGGCCTTCAGCAACCACGCGGCCTTGTTCCTTGACGCTGACCAGGTAGCCATAGAAGTTGCCCCACTCGCGGCGCTCAAGGGCCATCAGGTCAGCCGGGCGCTGTTCGTCGACCAGCCAGTCGCCGACCACCCAGGTAAAGTCGCTGCCGTTGAGGTCGCGGTTACCCACCTTGATCAGCTCGCGGGTCATGAACTCCGGGCCCTGGTCAGGCACTGGCAGGCCAGCCCCCTTCAGACGAGCACGGGGTACTTCCTCCTTCTGCACCACTTCGCCAATGACGACGTGATCGGCCTGGCCTGGCACCTTGTAGGTGGCCTGGACAAGATCGGCTGGCCAGAAGTGGCCCAGGCCGCGCACGGCGATCACCGCCAGCAGGCCGACGGTCATGATCACGGCCATGGCCACCGCGCCGCCGCTCATCCAGACGCCTGGGGCGCCGCTCTTGAACCAGCCTTTGAGGGAATCCTTTTTCACGGATCGCTACCTTTCTATCAAAGCGACGAGTATTTCTTGCGCAGACGCTGGCGAATCAGCTCGGCCAAGGTGTTCATGATGAAGGTGAACATCAGCAGCACCAGGGCGGCCAGGAACAGCACGCGATAGTGGCTGCCACCGACTTCCGATTCCGGCATTTCCACAGCCACGTTGGCGGCCAGGGTGCGCATGCCCTCGAACAGGTTCATCTCCATCACCGGCGTGTTGCCGGTAGCCATCAGCACGATCATGGTCTCGCCTACCGCACGGCCCATGCCGATCATCAACGCCGAGAAGATGCCCGGGCTGGCGGTGAGGATGACCACGCGGGTCAGGGTCTGCCAAGGCGTCGCCCCCAGTGCCAGCGAGCCCAGGGTCAGACTGCGCGGCACACTGAACACGGCATCTTCGGCAATCGAGTAGATGTTCGGGATGACCGCGAAGCCCATGGCGATACCGACTACCAGGGCGTTGCGCTGGTCGTAGGTGATGCCTAAATCGTTGGTGATCCACAGGCGCATGTCGCCGCCGAAGAACCAGCTTTCCAGGTGCGGGCTCATGGTCAGGGCGAACCAGCCAGTGAACAGGATGACCGGAATCAGGATCGCCGCTTCCCAACCATCCGGTACACGCAGGCGGATCGACTCCGGCAACCGGCTCCAGAAGAAGCCGGCCAGCAGGATACCGATCGGCATCAGCAGGAACAGGCTGAACACACCGGGCAGGTGGCCTTCCAGGTACGGGGCCAGGAACAGGCCGGCGAAGAAGCCGAGGATCACCGTCGGCATCGCTTCCATCAGCTCGATCACCGGCTTGACCTTGCGGCGCATGCGCGGGGCCATGAAGTAGGCGGTGTAGATGGCTGCGGCAATGGCCAGCGGGGCGGCCAGGATCATGGCGTAGAACGCGGCCTTCAGGGTTCCGAAGGTCAGCGGCGACAGGCTCAGTTTGGGCTCGAAGTCAGTGTTTGACGCGGTCGATTGCCAGACGTATTTCGGCTCGTCGTAGTTCTCGTACCACACCTTGCCCCACAGCGCGCTGAACGAAACTTCCGGGTGCGGGTTGCGCAGGCTCAACGGCAACAACTTGCCGCCTTCTTCGATGATGATGCGGTTGGCGCGTGGCGACAGGGCCAGCGTGCCAGGGCCTTCGGCAGCCGGCTCTACCAGCAGGGTTCGGTGTGCAGTGCTGTGGAACACGCCCAGTTTGCCTTCGGCATCCAGGGCGATGAAGCCCTTGCGACGCTCTTCGGCGTCGATCTGCACGATCGGCGCCTTGCCCATCTGGAAGGTACGGATCTGCTTGAAGCGCGATTCGCCATCCGGGTCGCGGGCCATGAACCACTGGGCCAGCCCCCCCTTGGAGTCACCGATGATCAGCGAAATGCCGCCAACCAGCTGGGCCGTGGCAGTGATGTCGGTGTCGGCGCTATCAGACAACTTGTAACGGCCGTTGAGGCTCTTGTCGCGCAGGCTGAACACGTCGGCCGTGGCACGGCCGTTGATCACGTACAGCCAGTGCTGGCGCGGGTCGATGAAGATATTCTTCACCGTCTCGGTCATTTGCGGCAGTTCGATGCGGTTCTGCTCGGTGGTGACCTCTTCGGTCATCATGTTTTCCGTGCGGGTCAGCTCGACCACCTGCAGATGAGCACCGGTAGAGCCGGCAAGCAGCAGGGTGTCGCCATTGACGTTGACGCTGACGTGGTCCAGCGCACGCCCCTGCTCGTCAAGCACGAACGATTGCTCGCCGTACGGGTAGTCGATGCCAGGGCTGATGGTTTTCTTGTTGTCCGGGTAGGTGATCTTGTAGGTGTGCTGGAAAACCAGCGCCTGGCCATTGGACAGGCCCAGCACCACCAGCGCGCTGCCCGGCTGGTCAGTACTGATGGACGTGACCTGGGTGTCTGCCGGCACGGGTAGCTCGACACGCTTGAGTTCGTTACCGGTCTTGGTATCGAAGAACAATGCCTGGCCCTTGTCCGAAACACGCATCCCCACCTGATTCTGCTCTTCAAGCGCGATCATCAGTGGCTTACCGGCATCCTGCTGCAGCCAGGTCGGCTCCAGGGCTTTCTTGCTGGTCAGCTCGGCGCCCTGGAACAGTGGCAGCACCACATAAGCCAGGTAGAAGAAGATCAACGTGATTGCCGCCAATACGGCAAGCCCGCCTACCAGCACATACCAGCGGGTCAGGCGGTCCTTGAGCGCGCGCATGCGGCGCTTGCGTTGCAACTCGGGCGTATTGAAATCAATGCGCACGGGCTGGGAGTTTTGGGTCATGTTGGAATTGGCCAGATCATTCATGCGCACACCCTAGCGGTCCCGTGTGACAAAAACATTACAAAGTGGTGACGCGCGAAAGCCCGCCGCACAGGGGACCTGGCTTCGGACTGGAAATTCGTGGAAGAGGCCGGGCAGTGGCACCGGCCTCTTCTTAATTACTTACTTCTTTGCAACGTTACCGGTGTGCGACAGGCCCAGGTCAGCCAAGGTCTTGTCGACGACTTTGGCCGGCAGCGGGATGTAGCCATCCTTCACCACCACCTGCTGGCCCGCTTGCGACAGCACCAGCTTGACGAACTCGGCTTCCAGCGGGGCCAGAGGCTTGTTCGGCGCCTTGTTGACGTAGACGTACAGGAAGCGCGACAGCGGGTAGGTGCCATTCAGGGCGTTGGCTTCGTTGTCTTCAACAAACTCACCGCCGTCTTTCTTGGCCAGGGGTACGGTCTTGACGCTGGCGGTCTTGTAACCAATACCCGAGTAGCCGATGCCGTTCAGCGAGGAGCTGATCGACTGCACGACCGAAGCCGAGCCAGGCTGTTCGTTGACGTTAGGCTTGAAGTCGCCTTTGCACAGGGCTTCTTCCTTGAAGTAGCCGTAGGTGCCCGATACCGAGTTGCGGCCGAACAGCTGGATTGGCTTGTTGGCCAGGTCGCCGGTCACACCGACGTCGCCCCAGGTCTTGATGTCGGCCTTGCCACCGCACAGGCGAGTGGAGGAGAAGATGGCGTCGACCTGAGCCATGGTCAGGCCCTTGATTGGGTTGTCCTTGTGCACGAACACGGCCAGGGCGTCGACGGCGACCGGGATGGCGGTCGGCTTGTAGCCGTACTTCTGCTCGAAGGCTTGCAGCTCGACGTCCTTCATCTTGCGGCTCATCGGGCCGAGGTTGGCGGTGCCTTCGGTCAGCGCGGGTGGCGCGGTAGAGGAGCCGGCAGCCTGGATCTGGATGTTTACGTTCGGATATTCCTTCTTGTAGGCCTCAGCCCACAGAGTCATGAGGTTCGCGAGGGTGTCGGAACCAACGCTGGAGAGGTTGCCCGAAACACCAGTGGTCTTGGTGTAGGTCGGGATCGCAGGATCGACAGCGGCTACCGCGTTGGCGGTTGCAACGCCAGCGGCGGCAAAGGTAAGGGCCGCCATCAAACGCTTCAGTTTCATGCCTTGCTCCTAGCAGGAATATTGGGGTGTTGGATGGAACGGGCCCAAGTATCGGCAGGCCGCATGAATACGATATGACTTCATTGTGACAATTGGATGAAAGGCCATCACTGGAAGCAGGTCTGGCCTCTTCGCGGCTAAAGCCGCTCCTACAGGTTCGGTGTCGGCCTTGAGGCTTGTGCAAAACCCTGTAGGAGCGGCTTTAGCCGCGAAGAGGCCAGTAGCCGTAGCGCAGATCAGCGCTTGTTGGCGAGCAGGTACAGGCCCACGGCCAGACCAACGGCGCACAGGCCTGCCACGTAGTAGGCAGGCGCCATCGGGCTCACCTTCAGCAGTGCGGTCACCACCATCGGCGTCAGCCCGCCAAAGATGGCGTAGGCCACGTTGTACGAGAACGACAACCCGCTGAAACGCACCACCGCCGGGAACGCCTTGACCATGACATAAGGCACTGCGCCAATCACGCCCACGCACAGGCCGGTCACGGCATACAGCGGGAACAGCAACTCGGGACGGGTCGGCAGGCTGTGGTAGAAGCCCCAGGAGCTGGCCAGCAAAAGCAGGCTGCCGATCACGAACACCCGGCCCGCACCATAGCGGTCGGCCAGGCTGCCGGCACCAATACAGCCGAAGCTGAGCAACACGATGGCCAGGCTGTTGGCCTTGAGCGAGTCGGTCGGGCTGATGTGGTAGATGCTCTGCAGCAGCGCCGGGGTCATCAGGATGACCACTACGATGCCGGCCGAAAGCATCCAGGTCAGCAGCATCGACAGGATGATCGGACCACGGTGGTCACGCAGCACGGCGCGCAGTGGCAACTCCTCGGCCAGTGCCTTGCGTTGCTGCATTTCGGCGAACACCGGGGTTTCGTGCAGCCAGCGGCGCAGGTACACCGAGAACAGGCCGAACACACCGCCAAGCAGGAACGGGATACGCCAGGCGTAGTCAGCCACTTCTTCCGCGCTGTACACGCTGTTGATCAAGGTCGCTACCAGCGAGCCCAGCAGAATGCCGGCGGTCAGGCCGGCGGTCAGGGTGCCGCAGGCATAGCCGGTGTTGCGAGCCGGCACGTGTTCAGAGACGAACACCCATGCGCCCGGTACTTCGCCGCCGATTGCCGCGCCCTGGATCACGCGCATCAGCAACAGCAGGATCGGGGCCCACATGCCGATCTGCGCATACGTCGGCAGCAGGCCCATGATCAGGGTCGGCAGGGCCATCATGAAGATGCTCAGGGTGAACATCTTCTTGCGCCCGAGCAAGTCGCCGAAGTGGGCCATGATGATGCCGCCCAGCGGCCGCGCCAGGTAGCCGGCGGCGAAGATACCGAACGTTTGCATCAGCCGCAGCCATTCGGGCATGTCGGCCGGGAAGAACAACTTGCCCACCACCGTGGCGAAGAACACGAAGATGATGAAATCGTAGAACTCCAGCGCACCGCCCAGGGCGGACAGTGAGAGGGTCTTGTAGTCGCTGCGGGTCAGCGGCCGCGAGGGCTGCTCGATACTGCTGGGCACGGAAGTCATCGCTCGTTGTTCTCTTTGTAGGGCATGCAGGCCGCTTGGCGCGCGGCTTCTGGATTGGAGACAGGCGAAGATAGCAAATTGCCGAGCTACGCCGAAAGCGATACAAAATCCACACAGATATTCGTGAATGCGCGGTCGTCGCTGGCCGTTATGCCCTATATACTGGCAATTCGTAGGATTATGTTGCTCCTAACGTGGGATGTTGTGCGAAAACGCCGGTCACTATTGTCAGGCGGTTTCGCAGAGTTTCCCTACGGCCGCCCAGTGAAACGACATCGGCGTAGTATGTTTCAAGCTGAATCGTTTACCCGGCCTTTGCGCCACACCAACGAAAAGCGTCACGGGTCAGAGGCCCCATCGCATGATTGAGCTCGAACAAGAAGATCCAATCCCGCAAGGCGACCTGGCCTTGCAAATCACCGCATTGCCGCGAGAAACCAACGGGTTTGGCGATATTTTCGGCGGTTGGCTGGTTGCGCAGATGGACCTGGCAGGCACGGCCATGGCCAGCCGTGTCGCCGGCGGCCGCGTAGCCACCGTCGCCATCGACCGTATGGCCTTCCTGGTGCCCGTCGCGGTCGGCGCACAGCTGTCTTTCTATACCCAGACCCTGGAAATCGGCCGCAGCTCGATCCAGATGATGGTCGAGGTGTGGAGCGACGACCCGCTGTCCAGCGAATGGCGCAAGGTCACCGAAGCGGTATTCGTCTTCGTCGCCATTGACGGCAGTGGTCGTACCCGCTCGGTGCCTCGTCGCTGAGCCACGCTGGCGGTAAACTCATTGCATCTGCCCGGGTCCAAGGCCCACTGGCAATCAATGAGAAGAACGCAATGGCTACCTTTCAGGTCGTAACCGAGCAACATGGCGAACTCAACTGCTGGCGTATCAGCAGTGACCGTGCCGAACTCCTGATCGCCCAGCAGGGCGCACAGGTCCTCAGCTACCAGCAGGTAGGCGAACCGCCGCTGCTGTGGCTGAGCGACCAGGCCATCTTCCGCCAGGGCAAGTCGGTACGCGCCGGGGTACCGGTGTGCTGGCCATGGTTTGGCAACCTGCAGCGCAACCCTCAGGCCGTCCAGGCCATGTACCAGGGAACACCGGCGCCTGCCCACGGGCTTGCGCGCACGCGTGACTGGCAATTGCTGGGTATCGAGGAAGTGGGCGAAACCCTGCGGATCGAGTTCGAACTGCCTGAAGCGCAGGGCGACCTGCCCGGTTGGCCCCATGATGTCGAGCTGAAACTGGTGGTGGAGATGGGCGCAGAGCTGAAACTGAGCCTGACCAGCCGCAACATGGGCAATACCCCCGTGACCATCAGCCAGGCCCTGCATAGCTACTTCGCGGTCAGCGATGTGCGCCAGGCGCGGGTCGAGGGCGTCGACGGGCTGGGTTATATCGAAACCCTGGCGGGCTGGGAACAGCGCCAGCAGCAGGGGGCACTGACGTTTGCCGGGGAGACGGACCGGATCTACCTGAACACCCCGCAGACCCTCAGCATCGTCGACCCGCATTGGAATCGGCGGATTACCTTGACCAGCAGCGGCTCGCGCTCGGCGGTGATCTGGAACCCGTGGACCGAGCGGGCCAAGGAGCTGGCGGACATGGCTGACGATGGATGGCAGCGAATGCTGTGCATCGAGACAGCGAATGTGTGGGATGACCTGGTGGAGTTGAAGCCTGGGGCGAGTCATTCGCTGGGCGTCCAGATCGGTTGTGAAAATATCTGAGCCCAGCACTTTTGTTGCCGGCCTCTTCGCGGGCTTGCCCGCTCCCACAGGTAACCCACAATTTTCGAGGCTTGTGGAGAACCTGTGGGAGCGGGCAAGCCCGCGAAGAGGCCGGGGCAATTATCAAAGGTCTGCGTCTTCCACCACCCTCACCTTGTTTGCATCCAGCGCATAGGCCGCATCGGCCAGGTCATTGCTGACCTTCTCCACCTTCAGCTTGCCGCTGACCCACAGCGGTGTGTAGATGTCGTCGATCTTCAACCCTTTCGGGTAGCGCACAAGCACCAGCTGGTTCGGCGGCGGTGGCGGCACATGGATGCACGCACCCGGGTACGGCACCAGGAAGAACAACGTGCTGTTGCCCTTGGCGTCACTCTCCAGCGGCACAGGGTAGCCACCCAGGCGGATGTCCTTGCCATTCATGGCCGCAACGGTCTTGGTCGAGTACATCACCGCAGGCAGGCCCTTGCTCTGCTTGAGGCCACCCTTGGCGGTAAAGGTGCCCATGGCTTCCGGCGAGTTGTGGTCGATTTCAGGCATTTGTTCAAGCGCCTTCTGGTCCGACTTGGGCATCAGCTCCAGCCAGTCGGTTTCGGGCAGTTCGGCATGGGCCAGGGTACTGGCCAACAGCAAGGGGACGAGGAAAAAGGCACGCATGAAAATGCTCGGCAACTCGAATGAATTGCCGAGCATTCTAACCAGTAATCAGCGTTTCTTGATGAATCCGTAGATCACCAGCAGCACCACGGCACCGACCAGCGCGCCAAGGAAGCCCGCCGCTTGCCCAGCCTGGTATATACCCAGCGCCTGGCCGCCATAAGTAGCCAACAAGGAGCCGGCAATACCCAGCAGGATGGTCATGATCCAGCCCATGCTGTCATCGCCCGGCTTGATGAAGCGGGCCAGCAGGCCGACGATGAGGCCGATGAAGATGGTTCCAATGATACCCATGGCAATCCCTCTGCAGTGAAGTTGGAACAAGCCAAAGCCTAGACGGGCTTCGGCTTGTTGCCACATTCAGAGGGCATGCCGCTTGCAGAAGTTCGATTCGAAGCCCGATCAGTTGCTGATCAGCGCCTCTACTTCGGCAATCTTGCGCTCGAGGGTGGCCATGTCAGGGCAGCGCAGGGTGGCGTGTCCTACCTTGCGGCCAACCTTGAAGGCCTTGCCGTAGTGGTGCAGGTGGCAGTCCCCGATGGCGACAACCTTGTCTACGGCCGGCACTTCACCGATGAAGTTGAGCATCGCGCTCTCGCCCACCTTGGCGGTCGAGCCAAGTGGCAGGCCGGCCACGGCACGCAGATGGTTCTCGAACTGGCTGCACTCGGCGCCTTCGATGGTCCAGTGCCCGGAGTTGTGCACGCGCGGGGCGATTTCGTTGGCCTTCAAGCCACCGTCAACTTCGAAGAACTCGAAGGCCATCACGCCAACGTAATCCAGCTTCTGCAACACGCGGCCGACGTAATCTTCGGCCAGAGCCTGCAGCGGGTGTGCCTGGCTGGCCACCGACAAGCGCAGGATGCCGCTCTCGTGGGTGTTGTGCACCAGCGGGTAGTAGCGGGTTTCGCCATCGCGGCCACGTACAGCCACCAGCGACACTTCGCCAGTGAACGGCACGAAGCCTTCCAGCAGGCATGGCACGCTGCCCAGCTCGGCGAAGGTACCCACCACGTCCTCTGGCGTGCGCAGCACCTTCTGGCCCTTGCCGTCGTAACCCAGGGTGCGGGTTTTCAGCACGGCCGGCAGGCCGATGCTGGCCACTGCGGCGTCCAGATCGGCCTGCGAGAGGATGTCGGCGAAGGCCGGGGTGGGGATGCCCAGGTCGCGGAACATGCTCTTTTCGAACAGGCGGTCACGAGCGATGCGCAGCGATTCGGCGCTGGGGTATACCGGCACGAACTGCGAGAGGAAGGCCACGGTCTCGGCCGGGACGCTTTCGAACTCGAAGGTGACCAGGTCGACTTCGTCGGCCAGCTGACGCAGGTGGTCCTGATCGCCATAGTCGGCACGCAGGTGCTCGCCCAGGGGCGCAGCGCAGGCGTCCGGTGCCGGGTCGAGGAAGGCGAAGTTCATGCCCAGCGGGGTACCCGCCAGGGCCAGCATGCGGCCCAGCTGGCCGCCACCGATTACACCGATCTTCATGGGTTGAGCCTCAAGCCTGGCGCGGGTCTGGGTTGTCCAGCACGGTGTCGGTCTGTTCCGTGCGGAACTGCTTCAACGCCGCGTGGTACTGCGGGTACTTGGCGCCCAGAATGCTGGCCGACAACAGGGCAGCGTTGACCGCACCGGCACGGCCGATGGCCAGGGTGGCAACCGGCACACCGGCTGGCATCTGCACGATCGACAGCAGCGAATCGACGCCCGACAGCATCGACGACTGCACCGGCACGCCCAGCACCGGCAGGTGGGTCTTGGCGGCGCACATGCCTGGCAGGTGGGCTGCGCCACCGGCACCGGCGATGATCACCTCGATGCCACGGCCCTCAGCCTCCTCGGCATACTGGAACAGCAGATCCGGGGTGCGGTGGGCGGAAACCACCTTCACTTCGTAGGGAATGCCGAGTTTTTCCAGCATATCGGCGGTGTGGCTAAGGGTGGACCAATCGGACTTGGAGCCCATGATCACGCCAACCAGTGCACTCATCGTCGAGCCTCTCCTGCAAGCGCCTTCTGGCGCGCTAAAAGCAACAAGCCACGCAGGTGGGCCGGCGTGGCTTGTCATACGGATTCTGAATCGACCAGGTCGGCCGAAGGCGCGGGATTGTAACGTATTTAAAGGCTGGCCGCCCACCCCTACAAGCACATGCCGGATCAAAGGGCAAGCTGTCTCGTGGGACAACTTTTTCCTGCTGCCTCGGGGTCGACGAGTGCTGCACGCTCGCAGCCCTTCCTCGAGCACTTTGGTGTGTCTACATGAAAACTCCATGCTTCTTCGCACTTTCGTTTGGCCTGGTATTCAGCGTGCAATTGCCGAGTGCTTCGGCAGCCCACGCGCTCACCGTCACCGTCTATGTGCACGACGACCTGGCCGATATGCACGACGGGCAATTGAACGAAGACTTCTTCCAGCATTGGCTGAACGAAATGCGCCGTTTCAGCCAACACCCCATCGAAGTGATATTTCAACGCAATGTAAAACACATAACCGATATTGCTTATGCAGGAATGCCGTCCGAAAAGCTCCTGGACGCTTTCAGCCAGCAGGTGTACGCACAAAAGCGACACCGACTCTACTCTCTCATGGATAAACATCTCCTGCTCACCCGCAACAGCTACGATCATAGCGGCCTGAACTACAACGCCGGCTTGGCCTATTTCAAGCAGAAAACGGCCATTGCCTCTGTGGCCGCATACGGTGCTGCAGCTCATGAAATTGGCCATCTGCTAGGCGCCACCCATGAAGACGCCGAACTGAAGTTCAATGGCTGGGTGTGTGAAACGTACACGCACCCCCGTGTACCAGCACGCTCCAACTGCTACCGCTACAGCGACAGGAATCGTGCAAATATCACTGAATACCTGAAGGACAATTCAAAGTGACGCTTCACCTTGTGCTCCAGACGACTCCAGCTTGCGCCATAGCAAGCGGACGTTAGCCTTACGCACCAGCGCGCAGCGGTACAGGCGGATTTCCAGCGGCACATGCCATTGGCTACCGCCGCAGATCGCCAGTTCACCGCGTTCGAGCTCGCCACGCATGGACAGACGCGGCACCCAAGCGATGCCCATCCCTTCCAGGGCCATGCTCTTGAGGCTGTCGGCCATGGCGGTTTCATAGACGGTGGTATACCGCAGGTTGCGCTGGCGCAGCAGTAGGTTGACCGAGCGACCGAGGAATGCGCCGGCGGTGTAGGCCAACAATGGCACGCTGCCCTCACCTTCGAGGTCGAACAACGGCTTGCCATCGGCATCCACAGCGCACACCGGCAGCATTTCAGTGGTGCCCATGTGCAGCGACGGGAAGATCTCGGCATCCATCTGCAAGGCCGCGTCCGGGTCGTAGAACGCCAGCATCAGGTCGCAGCCGCCTTCGCGCAGTGCATGTACGGCATCTCCGACGTTAGTCGCAACCAGGCGGGTGGCGATGTTCAAACCGTCGTTGCGCAACTGGGCCACCCAACGGGGGAAGAACCCCGACGCCAAGGAGTGTGCCGCAGCCACCTGCACCACTTCGCCCTGCCCGCCTTCCAGGTGATGCAAATGGCGGAGAATTTCGCTCAACTGGTCGACAACAGTACGTGCTGTGACGAGAAACAGCTGACCAGCCTCGGTCAGCTCGATGGGTGTGCGAGAGCGGTTCACCAGTTGCAGGCCCAACGCCGCCTCAAGGCTGCGAATGCGCCGGCTGAAGGCCGGTTGGGTCACGAAACGCCGCTCTGCGGCCTGGGAAAAACTGCGGGTAGCGGCCAGAGCACTGAAGTCTTCCAGCCATTTGCTTTCAAGGTTCACGAAGCACATCTCCCGGCGCGCACCAAAATGGAACACGCTCGAATATCAATTGGCGTCACATGAAACACTATGCCGTTTGTGCATAGGTTAGCGTGCAATAGCATTGGCCGCGAAAACACCTTCAGGCCTAGGATTGGCGCCATTCCGGCATGTGCCGGGTCAAAATCGAGATGATATACATCATGTCCTCTGCTGCATCGTTCCGCGTCGAAAAAGACTTGTTGGGTACCCTTGAAGTTCCTGCAGATGCCTACTACGGCATCCAGACCCTGCGCGCTGCCAACAACTTCCACCTCTCCGGTGTTCCGCTGTCGCACTACCCCAAGCTTGTCGTGGCCCTGGCCATGGTCAAGCAGGCCGCTGCCGACGCCAACCGTGAGCTGGGTCACCTGAGCGATGCCAAGCACGCTGCCATTTCCGCAGCCTGCGCCCGCCTGATCAAAGGCGATTTCCACGACCAGTTCGTGGTAGACATGATCCAAGGCGGTGCTGGTACTTCTACCAACATGAACGCCAACGAAGTCATTGCCAACGTTGCGCTGGAGGCCATGGGCCACCAGAAGGGTGAGTACCAGTACCTGCACCCTAACAACGACGTGAACATGGCGCAGTCGACCAACGACGCCTACCCGACCGCAATCCGCCTGGGCCTGCTGCTGGGCCACGACGCGCTGCTGGCCAGCCTTGATAGCCTGATCCAGGCCTTCGCTGCCAAGGGTAAAGAATTCGACCACGTACTGAAGATGGGCCGTACCCAGCTGCAGGACGCCGTACCGATGACCCTGGGCCAGGAATTCCGCGCCTTCGCCACCACCATGACTGAAGACCTGCAGCGCCTGCGCTCGCTGGCTCCGGAACTGCTGACCGAAATCAACCTGGGCGGTACCGCCATCGGTACTGGCATCAACGCCGACCCTGGCTACCAGGCCTTGGCCGTACAGCGCCTGGCCACCATCAGCGGCCACCCGCTGGTACCGGCTGCCGACCTGATCGAAGCCACCTCCGACATGGGCGCCTTCGTGCTGTTCTCCGGCATGCTCAAGCGCACCGCGGTCAAGCTGTCGAAGATCTGCAACGACCTGCGCCTGCTGTCCAGCGGCCCGCGCACCGGCATCAACGAGATCAACCTGCCAGCGCGTCAGCCAGGCAGCTCGATCATGCCAGGCAAGGTCAACCCGGTTATTCCAGAAGCTGTGAACCAAGTGGCCTTTGCCATCATGGGCAACGACCTGGCCCTGACCGTCGCCGCCGAAGGTGGCCAGCTGCAGCTGAACGTAATGGAGCCGCTGATCGCCTACAAGATCTTCGACTCGATCCGCCTGCTGCAACGCGCCATGGATATGCTGCGCGAGCACTGCATCGTCGGCATCACCGCCAACGAACAGCGCTGCCGTGAACTGGTCGAGCACTCGATCGGCCTGGTTACCGCACTGAACCCGTACATCGGCTACGAGAACGCCACCCGTATCGCCCGCGTTGCCCTGGAAAGCGGCCGCGGCGTACTGGAACTGGTGCGCGAAGAGAAGCTGCTGGACGACGCGATGCTCGACGACATCCTGCGTCCGGAAAACATGATCGCTCCACGTCTGGTTCCGCTGAAGGCGTAATCAGGCCGCTGTAAACAGTCTCACCAGGTCGAGGGACTAGACACCTCTCAACCTTTCCAAGGCCCGAGCGCTTGCTTCGGGCCTTTTTTTTGCCTGAAGGTTTTAGAGGGCGCTTTGCAGGCCTTTGCGACACCCGGCGCGCCGGCAGGGTATGTGGTTTGCCTGCAGCCTCGGATATCGGCACACAACTTGCTCCATAATGCATCCCAGTCCAACGGGATTACCCAGCATGCTGCACAGCCACCTGACCACCCTCAACGCAGTTTCGCTGATCCTCAACGTCTTCCAGGCAGACGGTTGCGAGGCGTCGGCGTTGCTGGCCGGCAGCGGCATTGGCCCGGCAGACCTGGGGCATGCCGATGCGCGCATCACCACCCAGCAGGAGCTGCAGGTTTGCGCCAATGCTGTGGCCCGGCGCGAGGACATTGGCCTGGAACTGGGCCAGCGCATGCGCGTGTCGTGCTACGGCATGCTCGGTTACGCGCTGCTCTCCAGTGCCACTTTGGGTGACGCCCTACGCCTGGCGCTGCAGTATCCGGCACTGCTGGGAACAGTTTTCAAGCTGCGCTTGCTCGACGACGGCCAACGTGTCTGGTTCAGCGCCAGCGATTACCAGGACAGCCCGGCGCTGAGCGCTTTCAACGCCGAGTTCTGCCTGGTGTCGCTGAAAGTCATCTGTGACGACCTGCTTGGCCGGCCGTTGCCGCTGCTTGGCGCACGCTTCGAACACCCTCGCCCTGGTTACCACGCCCTCTATGCCGAAGCGTTTCAATGCCCGATCGGTTTCGCCGCCGAGGACAATGCCTTTGCCTTCGAACGGCGATGGCTGGATATGCCGCTGCCGCTGGCCGACCCGATTACTCACAAAGCCATGAGCGAGCGCTGCCGGCGCCTGAACCTTGAATTCACCGGTCGCCAGGCATGGCTGGGACGGATTCGCCAGCTGCTGGCGCAGCAACTGGACGCAGCGCCCGGGCTGGAAGGGCTTGCGCGGCAGATGAACTGCTCTTCGCGCACCCTGCGCCGGCATTTGCAGGCGCTGGGCAGCAGTTATCAACAGCTGCTGGACGAGCTGAGGTTCGAGCGGGCCAAGCAGTTGCTGGCCGATGAACAGATGCCGATCTACCGGATTGCGGAGACTTTGGGGTTCAGTGAGACGGCCAGTTTTCGGCATGCCTTCCAGCGCTGGAGTGGCGTGGCGCCCAGCCATTTTCGTGGTTGACCTGTTCTGGCCTCTTCGCGGGTAAACCCGCTCCTACAGGGGTGTCACAACCCCTGACGCCCTGGTGGCCATTGTAGGAGCGGGTTCACCCGCGAAAGGGCCGGGCCTGCCTGCCAATGCCCAAAGGCCGTTCACGGTTGCCGCCGCTGCCTTACCCGCGAAAAGGCCGGATAGGTCACCACCCATCCGGCCAAAGACCTTGGCCATATCGATCCCCTTTTGGCCGTTTGCGTCGTTCTCCCCTGCTGATCAGCCCATGACAATGGACCCACGCCAGTCCCACCGGAGAACAACAATGCTGACGATCTATTCCGATGACCACCGCCTGCACCACGGCCGCTGCGAGCTGATCGATGGCAAGCTGATGCCCTGTTTCGAAATGCCTTCGCGCGCCGACCATGTGCTCGACCAGGTGAAAAAACGCAACCTCGGCGACATCCAGGGCCCGACCGACTTCGGCCGTGCGCCGTTGCTGCGCATCCACAGCGCCGATTACCTGGATTTCTTCGAAGGCGCCTGGGCCCGCTGGGCTGCACAGGGCCACGAGGGTGACCTGCTGCCCTTCACCTGGCCGGCCCGCACACTGCGCCAGGTCAAGCCGACCGGCCTGCATGGCGAACTGGGTTACTACAGTTTCGATGCCGGCGCCCCCATCACCGCGGGTACCTGGCAGGCGGCCTACAGTGCTGCGCAAGTTGCCCTGACCGCCCAGGCAGCAATTCAGCAAGGCGCCCATGCCGCGTTCGCCCTGTGCCGTCCGCCAGGGCACCACGCTGCCGGCGAAGTGATGGGCGGCTACTGCTATCTGAATAATGCCGCCATCGCCGCCCAGGCCTTCCTCGACCAAGGCCGACGCAAGGTCGCCATCCTTGACGTCGACTACCACCACGGCAACGGTACCCAGGACATCTTCTACAACCGCGACGACGTGTTCTTCGCCTCGATCCACGGCGACCCGCAGGACGAATTCCCATTCTTCCTCGGCTATGCCGATGAAACCGGCGAAGGCGCAGGCCAGGGCTACAACATCAACTACCCCTTGCCCGCCGGTAGCGACTGGGCCGCCTGGAGCGCAGCCCTGGAGGATGCCTGCAAGCGCATCGCCAGCTATGACGCCGACGTGCTGGTCATCTCCCTGGGTGTGGACACCTTCAAGGACGACCCCATCTCGCAGTTCAAGCTGGACAGCCCGGATTACCTGGAAATGGGCAAGCGCATCGGCCAACTCGGCAAGCCGACCCTGTTCGTGATGGAAGGCGGCTACGCTGTGGAAGAAATCGGCATCAACGCGGTCAATGTGCTGGAAGGCTTCCAGCGCGCCCAGTCAGGAGCCCGATAATGGTCCGACTCAAACGTCTGCTCGCCCCGTTCATCGCTGCCACCCTGTTCGCAGGCGCCCTGCATGCGCAAGCCGAGCAGCGCACCCTGCGTGTATATAACTGGTTCGATTACATCACCCCGCAGACCTTGACTGCCTTCCAGAAGGACAGCGGCGTGAAGCTGGTGTACGACATCTTCGACACCAACGAGGCGCTGGAAGCCAAGCTGCTGACCGGCAACTCCGGCTATGACGTGGTAGTACCGTCCAACGTGTTCCTCGCCAAGCAGATCGAAGCCGGGGTGTTCCAGCCGCTGGATCGCAGCAAGCTGCCGAACTGGCAACACCTGGACCCGGCACTGATGAAGCTGATCGAAGCTAACGACCCGGGCAACAAGTTTGCCGTGCCGTATATGTACGGCACCGTGCTGATCGGCTTCAACCCGGCCAAGGTCAAGGCTGCACTCGGCGACAACGCGCCGGTGGACAGCTGGGACCTGATCTTCAAGGAAGAGAACATCGCCAAGCTCAAGCAGTGCGGCGTGGCCCTGCTCGACTCGCCGTCGGAGATTCTACCGCTGGCCCTGCAGTACCTGGGCTTGCCGCCGAACAGCGACAAACCGGCGGACTACAAGAAGGCCGAGGAACTGATGCTGAAGATTCGTCCGCATATCACCTACTTCCACTCCTCAAAGTACATGGCAGACATCGCCAATGGCGACATCTGTGTGGCAGTGGGCTACAGCGGCAGCTTCTCGCAGGCAGCCAACCGCGCCCGTGAGGCGAACAACGGCGTGGTGGTGGACATGCGCCTGCCCAAGGAAGGCGCGCCGATCTGGTTCGACATGCTGGCGATTCCAAAGGGTGCAGCAAACCCGGAGGATGCGCATACGTTCATCAATTACCTGCTGCGGCCGGAGGTGATTGCGCCGATCAGCGACTTCGTGGGGTATCCGAACCCGAACAAGGATGCGACCGACAAGGTGAATCCGACGATTCGCAACAACCCCAACCTGTATCCGACGGCAGAGGCGATGGCCAAGCTGTATACCCTCAAGCCTTTGACGCGAAATGCCGAACGGGCCAGGACCC
>NZ_JAOCDI010000064.1:0-21157 GCF_029840855.1 Pseudomonas sp. GD03862 | reverse complement strand
GCCTACCGCGCGCTTAGAAGCAAAAGCCAAAGCAAGAGCAAGAGCAAGAGCAAGAGCAAGAGCAACGACGTTCTTCCAGGTACACCAGGCCGAGGGCAGCCATGCCGGCGTATCCTTATCCAGATGACTGGGCAGAACCTCACCGAATGCATCGGCGGTGCCGGCCGATCACCGAATTCGCTTCTCGCTTTTGATCTTGCTTCTAAGCGCGCGGTAGTCCAGGCGACGCAGATTGCGACTTCAGGAGGCCGAGTGGAGGCATTGCGGAGGGAGATGACGGGCATGGATGCCCGTCAAGCGCTGAGGCCCCATGGATGGGGCCTGCAGCGCGTGCTCCCGGGAGCAAGGCCGGAGCGAGGGGACCCCGGAGCGCAGCGTAGGGGCCGGATGATGGGAGCCGACGGTTTTTGGTCCCTTTTTGCCACGACAAAAAGGGACCCGCCGTAAGGGCGGAAAGGTGAGTCGGCGTCGACATCGCAAACGGACTGTACGCCCGATCAGAACCAGCGCTTAAGCTTTGAGCTTTTGAGCTTTTGGGCCTTTGGGTTGTGCGCTTTCACATCAAGTAGACATTCATTCACGATGTAGGCGCCTATTCTCCTTTCCGCCCTTCCGGCGGGTTACTTTGGTCGTAGTGTGGCAAAAAGGAACCAAAAACCGTCCGGATCCCATCATCCGGCCCCTGCGCTCCGGGCTAGCTCTCGGCCTCCTGAAGTCGCAATCTGCGTTGCCTGAACTATCGCACGCTTAGAAGCAGAAGCAGAACAACAGCACGAACGCTGGGCATCGTGGCCAGCCTGGGGCGAACCCTGCGCGCGCAGTGCGGTCTGCATAGGCTAAGCGTAGCTTCATACCTTCGCAGGTGGGTTTGCCTCCGCGCTTGTGTCATCATGCTCCGACCGCCGGTGAGTCCTCCTATAAGCCTTTCTATGAACAAACCATACGCATTGCTGCTTGCCTTCGCCCTGCTCCAGGGCTGCCAAAGCCTGGCCCCGCAAAAGGCCGAGCCTCCCGTCGCCGAAGCTGGCAAGGGCGAGGCGGAAAAGCCCGTGGTGTATGGCTCGTTCAAGCAGGACACACTCTATAGCCTGTTGGTGGCAGAGCTGGCCGGCCAGCGCAACCGTTTCGACATTGCCCTGGCCAACTACACCGATCAGGCGGCAAAAACCCAGGACCCAGCAGTTTCCGAGCGCGCCTACCGCATTGCCGAGTACCTCGGCGCCGACGAGCCGTCACTGGAGAATGCGCTGGTCTGGGCGCGCAACGACCCGCAGAACCTCGACGCCCAGCGCGCCGCCGCCATCCAGCTGGCCCGCGCCGGTCGCTATGACGAGTCCATGACCTACATGGAAAAGGTACTGCAGGGCCAGGGCGACACCCACTTCGACTTCCTCGCCCTGTCCGCAGCCGAAACCGACCAGAGCACCCGCGACGGCCTGCTACACAGTTTCGAACGCCTGCTGGTGAAATACCCCGACAACGGCCAGCTGATATTCGGCAAGGCCCTGCTGCTGAACCAGGACGGCAAGACCGAAGAAGCCCTTGAACTGCTCGAGTCGCACCCGGCACAAAACGGCGAAGTCGCCCCGATCCTGCTGCGCGCCCGTCTGCTGCAGGCCCTGGACCGTGGTCCGGAAGCCCTGCCACTGCTGCGCGGGGCGATTCGCGACAACCCGGACGACAAACGCCTGCGCCTGACTTACGCTCGCACCCTGGTCGAACAGGACCGTATCGCCGATGCCAAAGGCGAGTTCATCAGCCTGGTCCAGCAATACCCCGATGATGACGAATTGCGCTACTCGCTGGCGCTGGTGTGCCTGGAGAACAAAGATTGGGATGAAGCCGAAGGCTACTTGCAGGAGCTGGTCGAGCGCGACAGCTACGTTGACGCCGCGCACCTGAACCTGGGCCGCATCCACGAGGAGCGCCACGACCCTGCTGGCGCTCTGCGTGAATACGCCCTGGTCGGCCCGGGCCCAGACTACCTGCCGGCACAACTGCGCCAGGCCGACATCCTGATCGCCAACGGCCGCGGCACCGAGGCCTCGCGCCTGCTCGCCGACGCGCGCGAAGCCCAGCCAGACTACGCCATCCAGCTATTCCTGATCGAATCGGAAAGCTACAGCAACAACAACAAGGACGCCCAGGCCAACCAGGTGCTGCAACAAGCCATCCAGCGCTACCCGGACGACCTCAACCTGCTTTACACCCGCGCCATGCTGGCCGAGAAGCGCAACGATTTGACGCAGATGGAAAAAGACCTGCGCGCCATCATCGCCCGCGAGCCAGAAAACGCCATGGCCCTGAACGCCCTTGGCTACACACTGGCCGACCGCACCACCCGCTATGCCGAAGCCAAGGCGCTGATCGACAAAGCCCACCAGCTGACCCCCGATGACCCGGCAGTGCTCGACAGCCTGGGTTGGGTCAACTATCGCCTGGGCAACCTCGACGCAGCTGAAACCTACCTGCGCCAGGCCTTTGCCAACTTCCCCGACCACGAAGTGGCCGCCCACCTGGGCGAAGTGCTGTGGGCCAACGGCAAGCGCCGCGAAGCCCGCCAGGTATGGGCCAAGGGCTTCGAAGCCCAGGCCGACAGCCCTATCCTGCGCAAGACCCTCTTGCGCCTGACCGGATCCGAGACTCTTTAACGCCATGTTCCTGCGCCATTGCATCACCTTTACCTTGATCGCCCTGCTGGCCGGCTGCGCCGGCTTCGGTAGCCGTGAGGCCCTGCAGGGCCACGGCGACCCGCAACAGTGGCGCGCCCACAAAGCGCAGCTGAGCAGCCTCGATGGCTGGCAGATCAACGGCAAGGTCGGCATCCGCGCCCCGCGCGATTCCGGCAGCGGTACGCTGTTCTGGCTGCAACGCCAGGACTATTACGACATTCGCCTGGCCGGCCCGCTGGGCCGTGGCGCCGCGCGCCTTACCGGCCGCCCGGGTGGCGTGGTGCTGGAAGTGGCCAACCAGGGCCGCTACGAAGCCACCAGCCCGGAAGCCCTGCTGGAAGAACAACTGGGCTGGCAGCTGCCGGTTTCGCACCTGGTCTGGTGGGTGCGCGGCCTGCCCGCCCCCGACAGCAAGAGCAAGCTGACCCTGGATGGCGACAGCCGCCTGGCCAGCCTCGACCAGGATGGCTGGCAGGTGCAGTACCTGAGCTACACCGAACAGAACGGCTACTGGTTGCCCGAGCGCCTGAAGCTGCACGGCAAGGACCTGGACGTGACCCTGGTGGTCAAGGACTGGCAGCCGCGCCAGCTGGGGCATTGATCACATGCAAAAGCTCACCCTGCCCGCCCCGGCCAAGCTCAACCTGTGGCTGCACATCATCGGCCGCCGCGCAGACGGTTACCACGAGCTGGAAACGGTGTTCCAGTTTCTCGACCACGGCGACGAACTGAGCTTCGCCCTGCGTGACGATGGCGTGATCCGCTTGCACACCGAGATCGAGGCAGTCCCCCACGACAGCAACCTGATCGTGCGGGCCGCACGTATGTTGCAGGCGCAATCGGGCACCACCCTAGGTGCCGACATCTGGCTGACCAAGTTACTGCCCATGGGCGGTGGTATCGGCGGCGGTAGCTCGGACGCCGCGACCACCCTGCTGGCCCTCGCCCACCTGTGGCAACTGGACTGGGACGAAGACCGCCTGGCCGCACTGGGTCTGCGCCTGGGCGCCGATGTGCCGGTGTTCGTACGCGGCCACGCAGCATTCGCGCAAGGCGTAGGCGAACAACTGACCCCGGTCGACCCGATCGAACCCTGGTATGTCGTGCTGGTGCCGCAAGTGTCTGTCAGCACAGTAGAAATTTTTTCACATCCGCAGTTGACACGTGATTCTCTCCCCCTTAAGATGCGCCCCGTTCCCGAGGGAAACAGTCGAAATGACTGCCAACCGGTGGTAGAGCAGAATTACCCAGAAGTTCGCAATGCGTTGAATTCACTGGGAAAATTCACTGAGGCTCGACTAACCGGCACTGGAAGTTGTGTGTTTGGGGCCTTCCCAAGCAAAGCCGAAGCTGATAAAGTTCTGGCCCTTCTTTCAGCGACCCAAACAGGGTTTGTGGCGAAAGGAAGCAATATTTCGATGTTGCATCGCAAGCTGCAAAGTCTGGTCAAGAAGTCGAGCGCATGAGCGTTCGCAGCAACAGATACAGGGGCGTCGCCAAGCGGTAAGGCAGCAGGTTTTGATCCTGCCATGCGTTGGTTCGAATCCAGCCGCCCCTGCCATTTTCCTTATACTCATCCAGGTATACCCTCAGCCTTCAGGTACTGCGCGTGTCCAAGATGATGGTCTTTACGGGGAACGCTAACCCCGATCTGGCTCGGCGTGTCGTACGTCAGCTGCATATCCCTCTCGGTGACGTCTCTGTCGGTAAATTCTCCGACGGCGAGATCAGTACTGAGATCAATGAAAATGTTCGCGGTAAAGACGTTTTCATTATTCAGCCGACCTGCGCCCCGACCAACGATAACCTGATGGAACTGGTAGTGATGGCCGACGCCTTCCGCCGCTCCTCAGCATCCCGAATCACCGCCGTGATTCCCTACTTCGGATATGCCCGCCAGGACCGCCGTCCGCGTTCGGCACGTGTAGCCATCAGCGCCAAAGTCGTTGCTGACATGCTCACTGTCGTAGGTATCGACCGTGTACTCACCGTCGACCTGCACGCTGACCAGATCCAAGGCTTCTTCGATATCCCCGTCGACAACATCTACGGCTCGCCCGTACTGGTTGACGACATCGAAGACCAGCGTTTCGAGAACCTGATGATCGTCTCCCCGGACATCGGTGGTGTCGTGCGCGCACGCGCTGTCGCCAAGTCCCTGGGCGTCGATCTGGGTATCATCGACAAACGCCGCGAAAAGGCTAACCACTCCGAGGTTATGCACATCATCGGCGACGTCGAAGGGCGCACCTGCATCCTGGTAGACGACATGGTCGACACCGCCGGCACCCTGTGCCACGCGGCCAAGGCCCTGAAAGAGCACGGCGCTGCCAAGGTTTACGCCTATTGCACGCACCCTGTTCTGTCGGGCCGCGCAATCGAGAACATCGAGAAGTCGGTACTGGACGAGCTGGTGGTGACCAACACCGTTCCGCTGTCCGCCGCTGCTCAAGCCTGTGATCGTATCCGCCAGCTGGATATCGCACCGGTTGTCGCTGAAGCGGTACGCCGCATCAGCAACGAAGAATCGATCAGCGCGATGTTCCGCTAAGCGGGACACGTGTTGATGTGAAGCGCCCCGCCCCAACCTGTGTTGGGGCGGGGCTTTTTTGCCATCCCCGTTGGCGCTGGTCGCAAACGCCCTCGGGGGGCTATTTTGGAGAAACAAAATGACTGATTTTATTCTGAACGCCCAAGCGCGTACTGACCTGGGGAAAGGTGCGAGCCGCCGCCTGCGTCACTCGCTGAGCATCCCAGCCGTTGTCTACGGTGGTGATAAAGAAGCTCAATCCCTGACCATCCTGGCCAAGGAAATCACCAAGCTGTTCGAAAACGAAGCTGCCTTCAGCCACGTTATCGAACTGAACGTTGACGGTGTTAAGCAGAACGTCATCATCAAGGCCATGCAGCGCCACCCAGCCAAGCAGTTCATCATGCACGCTGACTTCGTTCGCGTCGTTGCTGGCCAGAAGCTGACCGCCAAGGTTCCGGTTCACTTCATCAACGAAGAAGCCCCGGTCAAGAAAGGCGGCGAGATCTCCCACGTTGAGTCCGAGATCGAAGTTTCCTGCGAAGCCAAAGACCTGCCTGAGTTCATCGAAGTTGACCTGGGCAACGCCGAAATCGGCACCATCATCCACCTGTCGGACCTGAAAGCTCCGAAAGGCGTAGAGTTCGTCGCTCTGGCCCACGGTGATGACAAAGCTGTTGCCAACGTTCACGCTCCACGCGTTGCTCCAGAAGCAGAAGGCGCTGCCGAGTAATCCACTCGCACGCCGGCGTTGATCGGGTTACAGTGCCGCGCGCACTGTAACCCACCAACTCCAAGGAAGAGCCCCTGACGTGACCGCCATCCAGTTGATCGTTGGCCTGGGTAACCCCGGCCCCGAATACGAACAGACCCGGCATAACGCAGGGGCTCTTTTCGTTGAACGCCTTGCCAGCGCCCAGCGTGTTTCGCTGACCGCTGACAAAAAGTATTTCGGCCTGACGGCTAAATTCAGCCATCAGGGCAACGACGTTCGTTTGTTGATCCCCACCACCTACATGAACCGCAGCGGCCAGTCCGTAGCGGCCTTGGCCAATTTCTTCCGAATAAAGCCGGAAGCGATACTGGTGGCACACGACGAACTCGATCTGCCCCCGGGCGTTGCCAAGCTCAAGCGCGGCGGCGGCCATGGTGGGCACAACGGCCTGCGCGACATCATCGCGCAGCTCGGCAACCAGAACGACTTCCACCGCCTGCGGCTTGGCATCGGCCACCCGGGTGACGCCAAACTGGTATCCAACTTCGTCCTGGGCCGCGCGCCGCGCGCCGAGCAGGAGAAGCTCGACGCCAGCATCGATTTTGCCCTCGGCGTGCTGCCGGACGTGCTTGCCGGCGACTTCGCCAAGGCGATGCGCGAGCTGCACAGCCAGAAGGCCTGATTTCCTTTAGAGAGGGGAATACCCATGGGTTTCAATTGCGGCATCGTCGGCCTGCCCAACGTCGGCAAGTCCACCCTGTTCAACGCCCTGACCAAGTCTGGCATCGCGGCGGAGAATTTCCCTTTCTGCACCATCGAGCCGAACAGCGGCATCGTGCCTATGCCCGACGCTCGCCTGGCTGCGCTGGCTGAAATCGTCAAGCCAAACCGCATCCTGCCGACCACCATGGAATTCGTCGACATCGCCGGCCTGGTTGCCGGTGCCTCGAAAGGCGAAGGCCTGGGCAACAAGTTCCTCGCCAACATCCGCGAGACCGACGCCATTGCCCACGTGGTGCGCTGCTTCGAAGACGAGAACGTGATCCACGTTTCCAACAGCGTCGACCCCAAGCGTGACATCGAGATCATCGACCTCGAACTGATCTTCGCCGACCTCGACAGCTGCGAAAAGCAACTGCAGAAGGTAGCCCGCAATGCCAAGGGCGGCGACAAGGATGCCTTGGCGCAAAAGGCCATTCTGGAAAAGCTGATCCCGCACTTCACCGAAGGCAAGCCTGCGCGCAGCCTGATGAAGCACATGGCTGACGACGAAAAGGCCGTCATCCGTGGCTTCCACCTGCTGACCAGCAAACCGGTGATGTACATCGCCAACGTGGCCGAAGACGGCTTCGACAACAACCCGCACCTGGACGTGGTCAAGGCCATTGCCGAGGAAGAAGGCGCGGTAGTGGTGCCGGTGTGCAACAAGATCGAAGCGGAAATCGCCGAGCTGGAAGACGGTGAAGAAAAGGACATGTTCCTCGAGGCCCTGGGCCTGGAAGAGCCTGGCCTGAACCGCGTGATCCGCGCCGGTTACGAGCTGCTGAACCTGCAGACCTACTTCACTGCCGGCGTGCAGGAAGTACGCGCCTGGACCGTTCGCGTCGGAGCCACTGCCCCGCAGGCAGCCGGCGTTATCCACACCGACTTCGAAAAAGGCTTCATCCGCGCTGAAGTGGTGGCCTATGACGACTTCATCCAGTTCAAGGGTGAAGCCGGTGCCAAGGAAGCCGGTAAGTGGCGTCTGGAAGGCAAAGACTACATCGTCAAAGACGGCGACGTGATGCACTTCCGCTTCAACGTCTAAGCGGTAACCTGCAGCACACACAAACCCCTTGAGGCTTGCGCTTCAAGGGGTTTTGTTTTGCCCAGACATGCGCGCCCTTGGCAGGGGCGGCCTTGTGTCGTGCCAGGCCGCAAAGCGGCCCCCGCCTTCAGCATCTAAGCTGAGGTTCAGCGCCCTTCTCGCCCAGAGCCGACACCATGCCCCAACCCACTCGTTTCGACTGGCAACGCTGGCTCCCCGGCCTGGTCACCCTGCTCCACTACAAGGCAGCCTGGCTACCCAAGGACATCGCCGCCGGCCTGGTGCTCACCACCATGCTGGTGCCTGTGGGCATCGCCTACGCCGAGGCTTCCGGCGTCCCCGGCATCTATGGCCTGTACGCCACCATCATCCCCCTGCTGGCCTATGCCCTGTTCGGTCCCAGCCGTATCCTGGTGCTGGGCCCGGACTCGGCGCTGGCCGCGCCTATCCTGGCTGTGGTGGTGCAATACGCCGCCAGCGACCCGCAGCGGGCGATCGCCATCGCCAGCATGATGGCGCTGGTCGCCGGGGCGTTCTGTGTGATTGCCGGGCTGCTGCGCCTGGGCTTCATCACCGAGTTGCTGTCCAAGCCCATCCGCTATGGGTACATGAACGGCATCGCCCTGACCGTATTGATCAGCCAGTTGCCCAAGCTGTTCGGCATCAAAGTCGACAGCGAAGGCCCCTTGCGCGACCTTTGGTACTTGGGCCAGGCGCTATACGCCGGCCAAGGGCACTGGCCAAGCTTTGTCGTGGGTGCCGGTAGCCTGGCGCTGATTCTGCTGCTCAAACCGTTCAAGCGCCTGCCGGGCATCCTGATCGCCGTGGTACTGGCGACGCTGGCAGTGAGCGTGTTCAACCTCGATCAGATGGGCGTCAAGGTACTCGGGCAATTGCCCCAGGGCCTGCCCGCCTTCGTCTTCCCCTGGGTCAGCGACATTGACCTGGTCGAGGTGCTACTGGGCGGGATTGCAGTGGCGCTGGTGTCGTTCGCCGACACCAGTGTGCTGTCACGCTCCTATGCCGCGCGCCTCAAGATGCGGGTAAACCCCAACCAGGAAATGTTCGGCCTGGGCGTGGCCAACGTGGCCTCGGGGCTGTTCCAGGGCATCCCGATCAGCAGCAGTTCGTCGCGCACCCCAGTGGCCGAAGCTGCCGGCTCGCAGACCCAGCTCACCGGCATCATCGGCGCCCTGGCGGTGACCCTGTTGCTGCTGGTAGCGCCCAATCTGATGCAGCACCTGCCTAACAGCGCTTTGGCTGCGGTGGTGATTGCCGCTGCACTGGGGCTGTTCGAATTTGCCGACCTCAAGCGTATCTTCCGCATGCAGCAGTGGGAGTTCTGGCTGTCGTTCACCTGCTTTGTCGGCGTGGCGGTGTTCGGTGCCATTCCTGGTATCTGCATTGCAGTGGCGGTGTCGGTGATCGAGTTCCTGTGGGACGGCTGGCGGCCGCATTACGCAGTGCTCGGCCGGGCCGATGGGCTGCGCGGCTACCATGACATACAGCGTTATCCACAGGCCCGGCGTATTCCAGGGCTGGTGCTGCTGCGCTGGGACGCGCCGTTGTTCTTTGCCAACGCCGAGCAGTTCCAGAACACAGTGATGGCGGCGGTGGACGCGTCGCCAACGCCTGTGCAGCGGGTGGTAATTGCCGCTGAGCCTGTGACCAGTATCGATATCACTTCGGCGGACATGCTGGCCGAGCTGGACCGGGCATTGGAGGCGCGGGGGGTGGAGTTGCAGTTCGCCGAAATGAAGGACCCGGTGAAGGACAAGATGCGCCAGTTCGAGTTGTTCGAACACATGGGGGAGAAGGCCTTTCATCCGACGGTGGGCGCCGCGGTGGATGCCTATCTGGAAGAGAGTGGGGTTGATTGGCAGCCCTGAATTGCCTGGGGGAGCGGGCTTAACTGCGAAGAAGCCCGCGCCGACTCCGAAGCCGGTCAATCCAGATCAACATGCCGCTGGCATACACCGATACCGCCAGAAACAGCGCCATACGCACCGCAAATGCCTTGTACACATCCTGCCCGGCAGCACTGTCCTGCACCGACTGCCCCAGCAAGATCAGCATGGTCGTCAGGCAACTGACCCAGTACGCCGGGCTCTGCCGGCTCAGCACCGCCTGGTACAGGCGCCGAGCCTGCCAAAGGGCGAACAGCAGTACCCACAAGAAGAACATCCACAGATGAACGAACAGGCTCAGCGCTACCCACAGCGCTATCGCCAACACCCCGGCAAGCAAGGTTGAACCGATCAGCTCGCGGCTGGCGTGCCGCGCGCGGGTTTCGCCTGCTTGTTGCCCCACACTCACGGCCTTCATGATCAACGGCATGTACTGATCAGGGGCGATCAATGCCAGCAGAAAGGCCGGCATCACGATCAACGTGGCACGCAGCGCCACCCAGCTGACATGCTCGCTGCCCAGCAGCGGCGGCACCGGCGGTGCTGGCGCATTGGCAGGTTCTGGGAACAACGTATGCGCCACCGACGTGCCCAGCACTGCCAGCAGCATGCCTTTGGCCAGCGCTTCAACCACCGACAATGCCAGGGTGAAGTCACTGGTGCCGGCAGCGGCGATCATGGTCAGGCCGACCACCAGCAGGTTGGCCAGCAGGCCGTTGCCGCCCTTCAGCGCATAGCGCAAGGTCAGGAAAACACCCACCCCAACCAGTAACACCCCGGCCAACGGAGCATGACGCAACAGCGGAATCAGCAGCAACCCGCTGCCGCAAGCGAGCAGCACCAGTAGCGCCAGGGCCGGTGCTGCACGCAGGGGCAATGGCTGACTGCGCATGGCCAGCAACAGCACCGCAAACACCGGCGCCAGGATCGGCACCGGCAAGCCGATACCAAAGCTCACCGCCAGGCACAGCGCCACGCCCCAGGCCAGGCGCAGTGCCCGCAGGCGGCGCAATTCAATAGGCATACGACAGCCAGCTCATCAGCCACATGAACAACCGGCCCAGCAGGTTCAGTGGGTTGCCTTCGCTGGGCAGGGCCATGACCTCGGCCTGACCACCGACCCGCAGCACGGTCTTGTCCTGAAGCTGATCGCGCTCCAGTTCGACAATCACCGGAAAGCGCTGCGCCGAACGCAGCCACTCGCGGCTATTCTGCACGGTCGGCAGCGTACCCGGCGGCGTGCTCTGGCCCACGCTCACGCCATAGCCAATGCTGCGTATACGCCCTTTCAACACAGTGCCCGGTAGCGCATCCAGCACCACCAGCACCGGGGTTTCAGGGCGCAAACGACCGAGGTTGTTCTCGGTCATGTCGGCACTTATCCACACGTCATGGATACTGATCAGGGTCATCATCGGGCTGCCCGCCCCGACATAGTGGCCAACGTCTGTGCGCAGGTCGGTGATCAGCCCGTTTGCGTCGGCACGCACCACGGTACGGGCAAGGTCCAGGCGGGCCTTTTCCACATTGGCCGCAGCACTGCGCAGCTGGGCGTTGTCTTCCTGTGCCCCGCCCTGCTGCTCACGGGCGCGCTCCACCTCGGCACGGGCCGCCGCCACTTGGCTGATGGCCTGGTCGCGGGTGGCCTGGGCGCCTTCCAGACGGCGCACTGACACCGTACCGGGGTCTTCGTCAATCAGCCGTTTGAGGCGCTCGGCGTCCTGCCGCGCCTTGCGTTCGTTGGCCTGGGCGGCCACCAGCGCTGCCTGCGCCGAATCGATACCAGCGGTACTGGCGCCGATCTGCCGGCGCACGGTATCGAGGTCGGCTTCGGCACGGGCCAAGGCAATGCGGTACTGCTCCTGATCGAGTTCGAACAGCACATCGCCCTGGCGCACCTCCTGGTTGTTGCCTACGGCCACACGCTTGATCTGCCCGGCCACTTCGGCGGCCACCGGGACCACGTAAGCCTGCAGGCGAGCTTGCTGGGTGTACGGCGTATAGCGGTCAGCCAGCAAGTACCAGAGCAGGCTGACGGCAATCAGCAGCAGCACCCAGCGCATGCCGCGATCCGGGGCTGACGGGGGCGGCGTGGGCGTGGCGTCGCTCATTCGGTTTCACCTTGTGCATGCGCGGTGGGGGCTGGCTCGTCAAGCAACTCGCCCCAGTCGGTGCGTTGCTGCATTTGCTGGCGGGTGGCCGGGTCGATCGGCGCGCGGCTGGCGTCCCAACCACCACCCAGGGCCTTGTACAACGTCACCAGGCTGCTGACCGCGTTGCCACGGCTGACCAGGTAGCCGTCCTGTTGCTGCAACAGCAGTTGCTGAGCATCGAGCACCCGCTGAAAATCGGCGAAGCCTTCGCGATACTGCGAGCTGGCCAGATTCAGCGAGCGCTGTGCAGCCTGAGAGGCCTGGTCGCGAATGGTTGCGCTCTGCAGCGAGCGCACCAGCCCGCTGGCAGCATCGTCGGCCTCACGGGCGGCTTCGCGCACGCCCTGCTGGTACAACTCGATCAGTTGCTGCAAGCGGGCATCTTCCACACGTACGGCGTTCTTGCGCCGGCCATAGTCGAACGGGTTCCAGATCAGGCTTGGGCCAGCCGCCAGGTCGAAGGTGTCGGGCAGATGATTGGCCGATAGAAAGGTCCAGCCGATACTGCCGAGCAAGCTCAGCTGTGGATAAAGATCGGCCTCGGCCACCCCGACCAGCGCCGACTGCGCCGCCACTGCCTGCTCGGCGGCGCGGATGTCCGGGCGGCGCTGCAGCAGGCTGGCAGGTACATCCTGCAACACTGCCCGGTTGGGCAAGGGCAGTTGGCCATGCCCGGCCTCCAGCTGCGGCAGCGGCCCGGGCGGGCGGCCAAGCAGCGAGCACAGTACGTTGCGCAGGGCGTTGAGCTGGTTCTCGAACTCGGGAATGGTGGCCAGGGTCGCCAGGTATTGAGTACGCGCCTGCTGCCAGTCGAGCTCGTCGTTTTCGCCGTGGCGGAACAACCGCTCGGTAATCTCCAGGCTACGCGCCTGGCGCTTGGCGTTCTCTTGTGCGATCGCCAGCCGCGCTTCGGCGGTACGCAGGGCAAAGTAGGTGTCGGCCACTTGCGCACGCAGCAGCAGCATGGCATCGGCGTAGTTGGCCTGGGAGGCGAAGTAGACGGCATCGGCGCTTTCGATGGCGCGACTGAAGCGGCCCCAGAAGTCAATTTCCCAGCCGATGTCGAAGCCCACGCTGGATTGCCAGAACACCGAATCACGGGCCGAAGGCGTACCAGACTGATTCTGCTTCAGGTACAGGCTTTGCGCACTCAGTTGCTGCAGCTGCGGATAACGCCCGGTCTGCACAATGGCCAACTGGGCACGGGCTTCAGCGATACGCAGGCCAGCCACGCGCAGGTTGGTGTTGTTGGCATCGGCCTCGGCTATCAACGCGTCCAGGGTCGGGTCGGCAAACACCGCCCACCACTGGCGCAGGTCGGGCGCCGCCGCGCTGCGCCCTGCCTGCTCCAGCATTGGCGTGCTCCAGCCGTCCAGCCACGGCGCTTGGGGCTTCTCGAAATCCGGACCAACCTGAGTGCAACCGGCCAGCACCATCAGCAGCCCCAGGCCATAGCAGCGGTTGGGCATGGCTCAGGCGGCAGGGGGTGCCGGTTGCTCCGGCACCTGCAGCGCAACCCATTGCCAGAACAGCACGTACGTCACGCCGAGGATTACCGGGCCGATAAACAAGCCGATGATGCCTTTGACCACCATGCCACCTAATGCCCCGATCAGTACCACCGGCATCGGTACATCAACCCCGCGCCCCAGCAGCAGCGGTTTGAGCACGTTGTCGGCAAGGCCGGCGACGAAGGTGTAGATGGCAAAAATGATGGTCGCCACCGTGAAGCCTTCGGCGTTGAACACATAAATGATCACCGGCAAGGTCACCAGCGTCGCCGGGGCCTGTGCAATGCCCAGCATGAGGATGACGATGGCCAGCATCCCGGCACCGGGAACCCCTTTGACGACAAAGCCGACACCGATCAGCAACATCTGGATGAAGGCAATGCCGATCACCCCTTGTGCCACCGCGCGAATGGTGGCCGTGCACAGCGTGGCCAAGGGTTTACCGCGCTCTGCGCCTGAAACCCGCATGGCGATGCGTTGGGTAGCGATTTCACCTCGTTCACCAAAGGCCATGATGACCCCGGAAATGATGATTGCTCCGATGAACAGAAGGAAGGCCCCACCGGCGCTCGCCGCAGCGCCCAGCACCGTTAGCCCGGCCCCCTTGATCTGGGGCATCCACTGATTCAGTACACTGGCCATGTTTTCGGAGGCCGCCAACCACAGCGCGTGCACCTTTGGCCCGATCAGTGGCCAGGCCGCCACGGAATCAGGCGGGACCGGCACGCTCCAGGCGCCGCTCTTGAGTAGCGTCACCAGGCTGTCCACCGATTCGCCGATGGACATCACCACCAGGTAGATAGGCACCAGCAGCAGCACCAGAACCAATAGCACCACCAGCGTCGCCGCATAGCCTTGCTTGAGCCCGGTGCGGCTCTGGATGCGGCAATGCAACGGGTACAAGGTGACCGCCAGAATCACCGCCCACAGCATCAACTCCAGGAACGGCTGGAACACCTGGAAGGCGAAGATCACCAAGGCTGCCACCAGACCGGCCTTGATGAGCACATCGAGCAAGCCCCGCGAAAGGGCGCTGTCCAACTTGAAACTCGACTGCATGATTCATCTCCCGATATTCAATGCACCAGCACGGCGCAATTCACTGCCCCGTTTCAGGGGATGCCTGCACAGGGCTGTCATCGCGCAGCTGCCGCGCCAAGGCCATCATGACCAAAGGCACCACCGCCATCGACAAGATGATGGCCAGCACCAGCAGGTCGTGTACCGCTTGCGTGAGCACTTGGTGCTCCAGCGCCAGCTTGAACACCACGAAGGCGAACTCGCCCCCCGAAGCCAGCACCACGCCCAGGCAGAGCGCCTGGGCCTTGTTGAGCCCACCCATCGTGCGCCCCAGGCCATACAACAAGGGCAGCTTGATGGCGACCAGCAGCAACGTCAGGCCCAACACCATCAGCGGCATGCCGAACAGCAGACGCAGGTCGGCACTCATACCTACGCCAACGAAGAACAATCCAAGCAGCAGGCCTTTGATCGGTTCGATCTGGGTTTCCAGTTCGTGGCGAAACGGCGACTCGGCCATCAGCACACCGGCCAGGAAGGCCCCCAGCGCCATCGACACACCCACATGCTCCATCAACCAAGCGGTGCCCAGCACGACCAGCAAGGCCGTGGCGGTCGACAGTTCAGGCAGGCCCGAACCCACCGTCCACTTGAATATCGGGGTCAGCAGATAACGGCCAAAAACAATCAGCACACCAATGCCGACAACCACAGCCAGCAAGGGCCAGGCACCTTCGTCAGCAGTGCTGACATCGCCACCGAGCAGCGGCACCACGGCAATCAAGGGAATGGCGGCAATGTCCTGGAACAGCAGGATGGCAACGGCCAGGCGGCCATGAGGTTTGCCCAGGTCCTTGCGCTCGGCCAGTACCTGCAAGCCAAAGGCGGTGGACGACAGCGCCAGGCCCAGCCCCAGCACGATGGCGGCTGGTTTCGATTGGTCGAACAGCCAGAATGCCAGTAGCCCAAGCAGCACAGCGGTCAGCCCCACTTGCAAGCTGCCGACGCCAAATAGCGCCCGGCGCATGGTCCACAGACGCTTTGGGGACAGCTCCAGGCCAATCACGAACAACAGCATGACCACGCCCATTTCCGACAGCCGCGCCACGTTGTCCGGGTTGCCGAGCAGGCCAAACACCGACGGACCAATCAGGATACCCGCCAACAGGTATCCCGGTACTGCGCCCATTTTCAGACGCTGCGCCAGCGGTACCAGAAGCACCACAGCCAAAAGGAATACCACCGTCGCCTGCAACAGGCTGCCGTCATGTGGCATGAGCTCGTACCTTCGCAGCTCCCTGCTGGGAGGGGTTCAGAAGCGTTCTTCGACGAACTTGAACGGGTAGGCGACTGCCTTGTACTTGCCGATCTTGCCGCGTTTGGGCAGCTTCACCTGCTGGTCGCGGGTTATGTCCTTGTAGGGAATACGGCTGAGCAGATGGCTGATGATATTCAGCCGGGCGCGACGTTTGTCGTTGGAGTTGGCCATGAACCACGGTGCCCAAGCGGTATCCGACGCCTGGAACATTTCGTCACGCGCTTGGGTGTATTCATCCCAGCGGCTATACGACTTGAGGTCCATCGGCGACAACTTCCACAGCTTGCGGCCGTCGTTGATGCGATCCTGCAGGCGCCGTGTCTGCTCATCGGCGCTGACTTCAAGCCAGTACTTGATGAGGATGATCCCTGAATCGACCATGACCCTTTCGAACCCGGGTACTCCGGTCAGAAACTTGTCCACTTGCTCGCCAGAGCAAAAGCCCATTACCCGCTCAACGCCCGCACGGTTGTACCAGCTGCGATCGAAGATCACCACTTCACCCGCCGCAGGCAGATGGCCCAGGTAACGCTGCACGTACATCTGGGTCTTTTCCCGCTCGGTCGGTGCGGGCAGCGCCACCACACGGAACACCCGCGGGCTGACACGCTCGGTAATGGCCTTGATGGTGCCACCCTTGCCGGCGCCATCGCGGCCTTCGAAGACAATGCATACCTTCAGGCCCTTGGCGACCACCCACTCCTGTAGCTTCACCAACTCTACATGCAGGTTCTTGAGCGCTTTTTCGTACGCCTTACCGCCCAGCTTTTCTGGCTGTTTTTTGGGGGGCTTCCTGGACGGCTTCGACATGACACGCTCCTGAAGGCGAATGAAGAGTGAGTATGGTCGATTAATGCCAGTTTGCCGCTTCGCTTGCAGATTGATGTGGGGGCTGTCGTGCAGCCCCCGGGAGGCACTATTTGGCCAGCTTGTTGTAACTGGTCATCAGGTTGCGGTAGTCCGGGATATGGTTGGAGAACAGAGTACCCAGCCCTTCGATGTCGTTGCGCCAGTCACGGTGCAGTTCGCAGGCCACGCCGAACCAGGTCATCAGTTGCGCCCCGGCAGCCTCCATGCGTCGCCAGGCCGAGTCACGGGTCAGTTCGTTGAACGTGCCAGAGGCGTCGGTGACGACGAATACCTCGAAGCCCTCCTCCAATGCCGACAGGGCCGGGAAGGCCACGCATACTTCAGTAACCACACCAGCAATCAGCAGCTGCTTCTTGCCGGTGGCTTTTACCGCTTTGACGAAATCCTCGTTGTCCCAGGCGTTGATGTTGCCCGGGCGTGCAATGTAGGGGGCATCAGGGAACTGCTCTTTCAGTTCCGGCACCAGTGGGCCGTTGGGCCCCGTCTCGAAACTGGTGGTAAGGATGGTCGGCAGCTTGAAGTATTTGGCCAGGTCAGACAGGGCCAAGACGTTGTTCTTGAAGCGGTCGGGGTCGATGTCCCTTACCAGCGAGAGCAAGCCGGTCTGGTGGTCGACCAGCAGTACGGCTGCGTTGTTCTTGTCCAGACGCTTGTATTGGAAGGTCACAGTGGATCTCCTTGCTTCAGCGGGTTGGGAGTATCAGCGTAGGCAAGGATGGAGGGTGGGAGAGACCGTCAGTCGGCTTGCCTGTACTGGCATGCCCCCATCACTTCACAAATTCCTGAACTGATTATTTGCCGCCAGCGATTTTTCCCCTCGCCCACCGCCACCAGAATCGCTTCACCACAATCACAAAAAAACCGTGAGGCCACTCCCGTGGACCAGACACTTCAAGTGCGGCAAGCCGCCGCCGACCTCGTCGCGGCGTTCGCCAGCAACGACACCGCCCGCTATTTCGCTTGCTTCAGCGAAGACGCCACCTTTCTGTTCCACACCTTGCCGTATCCGCTGCTGTCGCGTCGCGCCTATGAAGAGCTCTGGGCCCAGTGGCAGGCCGAGGGATTTACCGTGCTTGCCTGCGAATCGGGCAACGCCCATGTAAGCCTGCAAGGCGACGTGGCTGTTTTCATGCACGATGTGGCCACGCGTATCCGCATCGGCGGTCAAGAACACCCGTTGAGCGAGCGCGAGACCATCGTCTTCCGTCGCCATGGTGACCAGTGGCTGGCCTGCCACGAGCACCTGTCGGTCGTAACGCCGGCCTGATCACCCTTTACGCGGCGCTGCCGCCCTGCCATCGCACCCACAAGAAGGCCCGCGCACTGCGCTGGCTACAACAACCGCGCTGGAGCACCACCATGAGCCACTCGACCGGTATCGAGACCAACGGCGTCGAACAGATCCCCGCCGATCAACGCGACGCCTCCCCGCTGGACCTGTTCCGTCTGATCTTCGGCGGTGCCAATACCTTCGCTACCGCCGTACTGGGCAGCTTCCCGGTGCTTTTCGGGTTGTCTTTCCAGGCGGGTGTGTGGGCGATTCTGCTTGGCGTTGGCATCGGCGCGCTGATCCTTGCACCGATGGGCCTGTTCGGCGCGCTTAACGGCACCAACAACGCTGTTTCATCGGGCGCGCACTTTGGTGTACACGGGCGCATCGTCGGCTCGTTCCTGTCGCTGCTCACGGCGGTGGCGTTTTTCTCGCTCTCGGTGTGGAGCTCGGGCGATGCGTTGGTCGGTGGTGCCAAGCGCCTGGCCGGCCTGCCAGAGACCGACCTGACCCTCGGTCTGGCCTATGGTTTGTTCGCGGTGCTGGTCCTGGTGGTATGCATCTTTGGCTTCCGCTTCATGCTGTGGGTCAACAAGATTGCCGTTTGGGCCTCGAGCCTGCTGTTCCTGCTGGGCATCGTCGCCTTTGCCGGGCCCTTCGATGCCGGCTACACAGGCAACGTAAACCTTGGCCAGGCAGGCTTCTGGGCCGCGTTCGTCGGCGCGGCGATCCTGGCCATGAGCAACCCGGTGTCGTTTGGCGCCTTCCTGGGTGACTGGTCACGCTATATTCCACGCGAAACCCCCAAGGCACGCATCATGCTGGCAGTGATCGCGGCACAGGGGGCGACGCTGATTCCGTTCCTGTTCGGCCTGTGTACGGCCACCCTGGTCGCCACCCAGGCGCCGGACTACATTGCCGCCAACAACTATGTCGGCGGCCTGCTGGCGGTAGCGCCAAGCTGGTTCTTCCTGCCGGTATGCCTGATTGCGGTGATCGGCGGCATGTCCACCGGCACCACCGCGCTGTATGGCACCGGCCTGGACATGTCCAGCGTGTTCCCGCGCCTGCTCAGCCGTGCTGGCGCTACGCTGCTGATCGGCGTGCTGGCGATTGGCTTCATCTTCATTGGCCGCTTCACCTTCAACCTTGTGCAGAGCGTATCGACCTTTGCCGTGCTGATCATTACCTGCACCAGCCCGTGGATGGTGATCATGATCCTTGGCCTGATTACCCGCCGCGGCTTCTACCACGCCGACGACCTGCAGGTATTCACCCGCGGCCAGCGTGGTGGCCACTACTGGTTCCTGCACGGCTGGAACTGGCGCGGCATGGGGGCGTGGATCCCCAGCGCGGCGGTTGGCCTGTGCTTCGTCAACCTGCCGGGGCAGTTCGTCGGCCCACTGGGTGACCTGGCGGGCGGCATCGACCTGAGCCTGCCGGTCACGCTGGGGCTGGCTGGCGTGCTGTACCTGCTGTTGCTCAACCTGTTCCCTGAACCTGCTGGCGTGTATGGCCCCCTGGGCCCGCGATGGGTGCGTTGCAAAAGCACCGCGCATACGCCTGTGACCACCGCCGAAATGGCCTGACTGGAAACCGACCATGACCACTTCCCACTATATCGCCGGCCATTGGGTCGAAGGCCAAGGCAGCGACTGCATCAGCGTCAACGACCCTGCGCTGGGGCAACCGTTCGCCGAGCTGATGGCCGCCAGCGTGAGCCAGGTCGACCAGGCCGTCGCCGCTGCCCGCAGCGCCCTGCCCGCCTGGAAAAGCACCTGCGCCAGTGAACGTGCCGCCTTCCTGCGTGGTTTTGCCGAACAGCTCGGGCAACGCCGTGAAGCGCTTGTCGCCCTGCAGATGCGCAATAACGGCAAACCGCGTCACGAAGCGGAAATCGACCTGGATGACGCCATCGCCACCTTTGGCTATTACGCCGAGCTGGCCGAGCAACTGCCATCGAAAAACCGCACTGTGCCGCTGGCTGCGCCGGGTTTCACCGCCCGCACCCGCCTTGAACCGGTGGGCGTGGTCGGCCTGATCGTGCCGTGGAACTTCCCGTTGGTGACCAGCGCCTGGAAACTTGCCCCGGCCCTGGCCGCCGGTTGCACCGTGGTGCTCAAGCCTTCAGAGGTCACCCCGCTGATCGAGCAGGCCTACGGCCAGATCGCCGACGCCCTGGGCCTGCCCGCCGGGGTGCTGAACATCGTCAACGGCAAGGCCGAGACCGGCGCCGCGCTGAGCAATCACAACGGCCTGGACAAGTTGTCCTTCACCGGTAGCAACAGCGTCGGCAGCCAGGTGATGCGCAGCGCTTCGGCGCAGTGCCGGCCGGTGACGCTGGAACTGGGCGGCAAGTCGGCCATCGTGGTGTTCGATGATTGCGATGTCGACCAGGCAGTGGAATGGATTGTTGCCGGCATCAGCTGGAATGCCGGCCAGATGTGTTCGGCCACATCGCGGCTACTGGTGCAGGACGGCATTGCCGATGCACTGCTTCCGCGCTTGCAGGCGGCACTGGAAAACCTGCGGGTGGGTAATCCTTTGACCGAAGAGGTCGACATGGGCCCGCTGACCAGCCAAGCGCAATGGTTGAAGGTGGCCAGCTACTTTGCCACGGCGCGGGAAGAAGGTTTGCAGTGCCTGGCAGGCGGCCATGCACTGGACCGTGAAGGCTGGTTCGTCAGCCCGACGCTGTATACCGATGTGCCGAAAGACAGCCGCCTGTGGACCGAGGAAATCTTCGGCCCGGTGCTCTGCGCACGGCGCTTTGCCACCGAGGAACAGGCCATTGCCGAAGCCAATGACAGCCGCTTCGGGCTGGTGGCTACAGTATGCTCCGCCGACCTGGAACGCGCCGAGCGCGTGGCCGATGCGCTGGAGGTTGGCCATGTGTGGATCAACTCGGTGCAGGCGGTGTTCGTCGAAACGTCATGGGGGGGCACCAAGGGCAGCGGGATCGGCCGCGAGCTGGGGCCTTGGGGGTTGTCAGCCTATCAGTCGGTCAAGCACGTAACCCGCTGCCTGGGCTGATATCGCAAGGGGCCGCGTAATGGCACCGGCTCTGCCGGTGTTCGCGGGTAAACCCGCTCCTACACGGCGGCCTGTGTCCAAACTCCGGTGTGTGTCCACCCCCGATCAGGTGTAGGAGCGGGTTTACCCGCGAATACGGTAGCGGCGGCGACAGTGAACGGCGGGGGAAATTGGCCAGCAGGGCCGGCCTCTTCGCGGGTGAACCCGCTCCTACACACGGCCTGTGTCCAACCCCCGAGGTGTGTCCACCACCAATCTGCGTAGGAGCGGGTTTACCCGCGAATACGGAAGCGGCGGCAACAGTGAACGGCGGGGGAAATTGGCCAGCAGGGCCGGCCTCTTCGCGGGTGA